>CAZMJK010000078.1:0-7753 GCA_964566555.1 uncultured Bifidobacterium sp.
TGGCGACGTCTCGGCAAGGACATCCGCTCGATGATCGGTCGAGACGTCGACATCGTCTTCGAACATCCGGGACGACAGACCTTCGGTGCCTCGGTCTTCGTCGCCGCCCGAGGCGGCAGGATCGTGACGTGCGCGGCGACGAGTGGCTTCATGATCGAGTACGACAACCGCCACCTCTGGATGAAGCTCAAGAACATCATCAGTTCGCACTTCGCCAACTACGCGGAAGCATGGGCGGCGAACCAACTGATCTGTGAAGGCAAGATCCAGCCCATCCTCTCCGCGGTCTACCCGCTCGAAGAGACCGGCGAAGCAGCCTTCCAGGTGCACCGCAACCTTCACGAAGGAAAGATCGGCATCCTGTGCCTCGCCCCCTCCGAGGGCCTCGGCATCGACGATCCCGAGTTCCGGGCCGAGGTCGGCGAGGACCGCATCACCGCCTTCCGACGCCACGGCGCGTAACCACCATGGCCATCACCGCCCGCCGACCCGGCGACGAAGAACGAGGAGTTCACATGAGCGAGACCGCTGCGAATCAGAAGCCCCTACTCACCGAGATCGATCACATCGCCATCGCCGTTCCCGATCTCGGTGCGGCGATCGACTACTACCGCGAGACCTTCGGCGCGGTCGTCGACCATCGTGAAGTCGTCGAACGCGACGGAGTGGAGGAAGCGCTCCTGAAGGTGGCCGAGAGTTACGTGCAGTTGCTCACGCCGACGCGTGATGACTCGACCGTGGCGAAGTGGTTGAACACTCGTGGCGGTCCCGGCATCCATCACGTCGGCTACCGGGTCGACGATTGTGCCGAAGCCCTCGAGGCTGTGAAGGCGCAGGGGTTCCGCGTGCTTGACGATGCTCCCCGTCCCGGCTCTCGCGGCACGACAGTCGCCTTCATCCATCCCAAAGACGCGCTCGGCACGCTGATCGAACTCGTCCAGGAATAACTGTCGAACTTTCCCAGTTCAGCAGTTCTTCGACTTCCACGTGTCGACCACCGAGGTCGCCAACGATGCATCGAACAGGTCGGAAGACGTGTTGACCGCGCTCACGGCCTGATCGAAGGATGTCGCATTCGCAACCGTTTCTCCGAGCCACGCGGAATAGTTCCTGAGCGTTTCGAGTGCCTTGGCGATCTCCGGCGGCACTCCGTTGATGGCGACAGCGAACAGTTCCACATTCGTCGCCGCGTCGGTGATGATGCGCTGCCGTTCCGCCGGCCAGTTGCCCGCATTGCGGGGATGGAGCTCGCGCATGGCGAACGCGGAAGTAAGTGCGGAACACGGCGCCTTCAAGGTCGACGGGATCGTCGACGGTGCCGGTGGGATCGATGCCGGGCTCACTGTCGAATCGGTCGAGGACCCCGCCGTCGACCCATTCGTCGAAGGTGAGGAAGTGGACGTTGACGTCGAGGACGAACCACAGGCCCCTACGACGAGGGTGAGCATCAGAACCGACGCTGCGGTGATCGATCGAACGGCCAGACCGGCGCGGAAAGTTCGCATCTCCCGACTCTAGAAGTGCGTTCCGCCGCTACGGTGCCGCCCATGACCGGCGAGACCTACACGGTGACCGAACTCATGACCGCCACCGCTGATGCCATCAAGGAGCGGCTCGGGGGCGCGGTCTGGGTCGATGGGGAGATCAACGGCCCTCGCGACTCACGAGGGCACTTCTATTTCGACCTCGTCGATCGTGATGAGAAGGGTGTCGTCATCGCCAAGGTTCCTGTCGCGCTCTGGAGTCGCACCCGACCCAAGGTCGAACAGAAGCTTCATGCGGCCGGCACCGTTCGCCTCGAAGAGGGCGTCAAGGTCCGGATCCGGGGTCCGCTCGAGTTGTGGCTCGCCGGCGGGCGACTGCAACTTTCGATGAACGACATCGATCCCGCGTTCACCCTCGAAGCGCTCGAGTCCGAGCGTGAACGCGTGCTGGCGCTACTTCGCGCCGAGAACCTCATCGAGCGGAATCGCGCTCGACCGCTCCCGACCATGCCGCTCCACATCGCGCTCATCACTGCCGACGAAAGCGCAGCCCAGGCCGACTTCATGCATTCACTCACCGAAAGTGGTCTGCCGTGGCGAGTGGAGTTCATCGACTCGAAGGTCCAAGGGGCGGGCGCTGAACGAACCATTGCCGCCGCGCTTCGCACTGCGGAGCGCCTCGGCGTCGAGGTCATTGCCCTCGTTCGGGGAGGCGGTTCGCGACTCGACCTCGCCGTCTTCGATCATGAACTCGTGGCTCGGACCATCGCGACCTCGACGATCCCCGTCTTCACCGGAATCGGCCACGAGATCGATACGAGCGTCGCTGATGTGGTCGCCCACTCGGCCAACAAGACGCCGACTGCCTGCGCCGAGGCCCTCATCGACATCGCCCTCGACGTCGTCGCTCGCAGTGAACGGGCGTGGGCCGAGATCGCCGACATCGTCTCCGCAACGTTGGAGGGCGAGCGCGAACGTCTGGCCCGCAGCGCCCGTCATGCCGCAATGGGTGCGCGCACCCGCCTCACCGTCGAACGTCACCGGATCGCCACGACAACTGCGCGTCTGGCTCGTTCGACCGAAACCTCGATGAGATCGGGTCGACAGATGCTCGACGTCTTCGCCGCCCGCTTGAGCGCGGTCGATCCCGAACGCACGCTCGCTCGCGGTTGGTCGATCACCCGCAACGACAGAGGCATCGTGATCCGAAGTAGCGCCGACCTCTCGGTAGGCGACACTCTTGTCACCACGTTGTCCGATGGCACCATCACCAGCACCGCCACTGCAATCGATTGAGAGAACCCATGGCCGCGAAGAAAGACTCCACCGACGCACTCGGCTACGCCGATGCGGTCGCCGAACTCGAAGCCATCCTCAGCGAGCTCGAGGCCGACGACGTCGATGTCGATCGTCTGGCCGAACAGGTGCGCCGTGCGGCCGATCTGATCGAACTCTGCCGAGGTCGACTCGAAAGCGCGCAGGTCGAGGTCACGAGGATCGTCGCCGACCTCGACGCTCTCGACGGAGACATCGACGACGAGGAACAGTGACTGACGCTTCCTCTCATGCCGTACCTGTCGGGCTGTCGACGGTGGTCAGGCCGGTCGAAGCGCGACTCCGCACGCTGCTCGATCTGGAGCAGCGCCGATGGACCACCGTGGATCCCGATCTCGTCGCACCACTCGAGGTGCTCACTCGATTCGTCTTGGACGGAGGGAAGCGTCTCCGCCCCGCCTTCTGCTACTGGGCATTCGTCGGCGCTGGAGGCGCTCGCGAGGATCAACGCATCATCGACGCGGGTGCTGCATTCGAACTGCTCCACGCGTTCGCTCTCATTCACGACGACGTCATGGATGGTTCCGCGACCCGACGCGGCGAACCGACTGTGCACGTCACGTTCCAGGACGATCACGGACGTCGCAACTGGAACAGTGAATCACGCAGGTTTGGAGAAGGAGTGGCGATCCTGATCGGTGACCTCGCCGAGGTCTACGCCGATCGGTTGATGTCCTCGGCTCCACCCGAAGCATTCGAGGTGTGGAACGAACTGAAGATCGAACTGAACATCGGCCAATTCCTCGACGTGCTCGGTGCAGCACGCGGGGAGGTCGATCTCGACACGGCCCGCAAGATCGTTCGCTACAAGTCGGGCAAGTACACGATCGAGCGACCACTTCACGTCGGTGCCGCATTCGTCGGGAAACTCGCGGAGCTCGAAGAGCCCCTGTCTCGCTACGGCGAACCTCTTGGTGAGGCGTTTCAATTGCGCGACGACATTCTCGGAACATTCGGCGATAGCGCGAAGACGGGGAAGCCCGTCGGCGACGATCTTCGCGAGGGCAAGCCCACCCCGTTGTTGGCGATCGCCGTCGAACGGGCCAATGCTCGACAACGTTCGGTGCTCGCCCGTGTCGGGGCGACCGATCTCTCCGAAGTGGAGATCGAGGAACTCCAGTCCGTCTTCGTCGACACCGAAGCGGTCGCCGAAGTCGAACGCTCCATTCGGGAACTCACCGAAGACGCACTTCGCGCACTCGATCAGATGGATCTGAGACCCGAGTCCATCGATGCTCTTCGCGATCTCGCTGTCTACGTCGGCTCTCGCGATATCTAGAGAGAACCGTCGATGATCACATCACGCGAAGGATGCGACGGCGTCCTCGAGCGGAAGTTCGATCACACCGATGTCGGAGGCGACCGCAGCCATCCAGTCGGGGCGAATACGCGAACTCACGACGATCGGATGCTCCAGTTCCGAATCCTCGAGAATGAAGCGCACGTAGTCCAACGCGTAGTCGGGCGGTCGAGGATCTCGGCTCAGTTCAAGGAGCGCGAACGGGTCTGGTGTGGTGGTGCCCGATGCTGGCAGCACGTTCACGTAGGGCGTCGGTGGCTGTGCTCCACCTCCGGCGACACCTGAACCGTCGAACAAGACGACACCACGAACGAGTGACGTTCGTGCGCCCGCGATCAACAGAGCGACCCATGCGCCGAACCCACGGCCGACGATCGTGACCGGACCGTGAACCGCCAACACCGCATCGACGTCGGACATCAGCCCTTCCGGGGTGTAGCCGCCGCTGACGGGAACATCGGATTCGCCGTGGCCGGTGAAATCGAGCGCCAACACCGGCCCGCGCCATGCCGCCGTCCACGCCGGGCGCGATGACGGCGATTCCTCACCGAGACCGTGAAGAAGCAGCAGTGGTCGACCCTCACCTTCGGCGAGAGTGTGCAGCGCCAAGCGCAGCTTTCCGTTCGGCAGGTAGTCGGTTGTTCTGGTCATCGGAGTGTCTCCAGGAACTCGAGTACGAGGTCCGCGATGAACCGAGGCTGCTCGATATGCAGGAAGTGACCGATGTCGTCGTAGAACTCGAGTCGACCGCCAGGGGGGAGGAACGGTTCGATATCGCTTCGACGACTCTTCCAACCCATGGGGTCGTCTTGAACGCCGGAAAGCACCCCGAGGAAGGGCATCTCCAGGGCGGCGAGGTGATCGAGCGACCAACTCGGTCGCCATGGACCGAAACCGCCGAGATGGAGGACGGGATCGATCTTCCATCTCCATCCATCGTCATCGTGTCGGGCGCCGACAGTGACGAGGTACTCGAGCCATGCACGCGACAACCGTGGATTCATCGGTTGTCGGCGCTCGGCCAGACCTTCGATCGTGTCCGGACGTCGAGTGAGTTCGTTTCGACGGCGTCGGCGATCGAGTCCTGCAGCAAGGTCGGCTCGGCGCATCCGCTGCCGTTCCCGATCGTTCACATCTGGACTCGAGAACTGCGACGGAAGCCCGTCGAGATTGACGAAAGCCCGCGCCAGCGACGGACGACCGTCGAGGAGATCGAGGAGTTGGCCGCCACCCTTGGAATGCCCGAGCAGGACGATCGGATCGGCGCTGATCGACTGGATCGCGGCGAGATGGTCGCGCACATCGGCGGTCCATCCGTAGAGGTGGGCGTGTTGGGAATCGCCGTGACCGCGCGCATCCCAAGCGACGACTCTCCAACCGGCGTCGGCGATCATCGGAGCGAAGACGTCGAACGTTCGCGAGAAGTCGAAACCACCGTGCACCATTGCGATGATCGGGGCGTCAGGGGCTCCCCATTCATTCACTGCCAATCGAAGTCCGCTGCTCTCGACCCAACCAGTGCGATCGGGGGGTCGGGCCCCGGGGAACTCGCGAGTCAGGTCGTGATCCGGCACGAAAGGGAGCCTAGGTCGGTCGCCCCGATGGCTTGAATTCCCGCTCACCTAGACTTCGAAGACCATGCATTCCCACCCCATCGACGTTCACGGCACCGCTGATGAGCGCCTTCGTCGCGACGGACAGCGCTACACCGCCAATCGACGCGTGCTGATCGACGCGCTGCGCGCCGCCGAACGACCCGTGACCGTTCTCGAACTCATCGATGGCACACCGGGAATGGCGCAGAGTTCGGCATACCGCAACCTCTCGGTGCTCGAGGAGGCCGGGGTTGTTCGTCGCCTCATGACGGCGGACGACACCGCCCGCTACGAATTGGCCGAGGACCTCACCGGCCACCATCACCATCTCATCTGCGATTCCTGCGGTTCCGCCATCGATATCGATGTCCCCGCCGATATCGAGGACCAGATCGCCGCCTTCTCCAGTTCCATCGCGACGAGTCACGGCTTCCGGATCGAACACCATCGACTCGACCTCGTGGGTGAGTGCCCCGCCTGCTCGAACTCGGCTCGCTGAGCACTACCCTCCGAGCGATGTCCACTCCGTCCGCCGAGGCTTCGCGCCGTCGCACGTTCGCCATCATCAGTCACCCCGATGCCGGCAAGACCACGTTGACGGAGAAGTTCCTCCTCTACGGCGGCGCACTCACCAGTGAGGCCGGCGCGGTCAAGGCTCGGTCTGGTCGGCGTTCGGCGACGTCGGACTGGATGGCCCTCGAACAGCAACGAGGAATCTCGATCACCTCGACGGTGCTGCAGTTCCCCTATCGCGATTGCGTCGTGAATCTGCTCGACACCCCGGGCCACCGCGACTTCTCCGAAGACACCTATCGGGTCCTCGCTGCCGCCGACGCGGCGGTCATGGTGCTGGATGCCGCAAAAGGCATCGAGCCCCAGACCCTGAAACTGTTCGATGTCTGCCGCCAACGCGAGATGCCACTCCTCACGTTCATCAACAAATGGGACCGACCCGGTCTCGATCCGCTCGAACTCATCGACGAGATCGAACAACAGATCGGGCTCGTCGTCACTCCCGTGACCTGGCCCGTCGGGATCGCCGGTGACTTCCGCGGCGTCATCGACCGTCGAGACGGGCTGTTCACCAGGTTCACTCGCGTCGCTCGCGGTGCCACCGAAGCACCCGAGGAGGTGGTCGATCCGGCACAAGCTGCGATCGATGAGGGCGACGCATGGCAAGCCGCCCTCGACGGGATCACCCTCCTCGATGAAGTCGGCGCCGACCTCGATGTCGAACTCTTCCTCGGGGCGCAGTCGACACCGACGTTCTTCGGCTCGGCGCTCACCAACTTCGGCGTTCGCAAACTGCTCGATGCGATCATCGATCTCGTGCCCTCGCCGAGCGCCCGTGTCGACGCCGATGGCGCCGTTCGAGCCCTCGACGATCCATTCTCGGGTTTCGTGTTCAAGGTGCAAGCCAACATGGACCCGTCCCACAGGGATCGGATCGCGTTCCTGCGTGTCTGCTCCGGCAAGTTCGAACGGGGCATGGTCATCACCCACGGCAACACCGGAAAGCCCTTCGCCACGAAATATGCACATCAGGTCTTCGGCGCAGAGCGGGAGACGATCGACGAGGCGTTCCCTGGTGATGTCGTCGGTCTCGTGAACGCCACTGACGTGCGCGTCGGCGACACCCTGTGGCTGGATGCACCCGTGGAATTCCCCCCAATCCCGAGTTTCGCCCCGGAGTTCTTCTCGGTCGCGCGCGTCAAGGACACGGGCCGCTACAAACAGTTCCGTCGAGGAATCGCGCAACTCGACGAAGAGGGTGTGGTCCAGGTTCTGCGTGATGTGGACCAAGGTGATTCCGCCCCCGTGCTCGCCGCCGTCGGTCCAATGCAGTTCGACGTCGCCGTCTATCGGTTGGAGAACGAGTTCGGCGCCCCCGTCGAGTTGTCACCCACCAACTACAAGGTGGCGCGTCGCACCGACCGACAGAGCGCTTCGGCGCTGCAGGGGATGCGGGGTGTCCGAATTCTGGAGAAGGCCGACGGTACGCTCATGGCGCTGTTCGAAAGCCAGTTCTGGCTCGAGCG
>CAZMJK010000079.1:0-3150 GCA_964566555.1 uncultured Bifidobacterium sp.
TCGCGAGATCGGGCTGTCGGCCGCGATCGGTGCGGTGGGAGTCGTCGCGGTGCTCTTCGCAATCCTCGCCGCCCAGACCCTGATCATCTCGGAACAGGCCCACATAGACCGGGTGAACTCGCGGATCGCCGAGGCCGAGACGCGCGCCGAGCAGCTCCGCGTCGAACTGGTGCAACTACAGAGTCCTCAGAACGTCACCACGGTGGCGACGACGCGTTTGGGGATGATTCCCGCACCGACCCCGGTGTACCTGCAACCCAAGCCGACCGACGACGCTCGGGCCGGTGAGATGCCGCCGGCTCCGACCCCGACCACGGTCCCGAGGACATCGGCGACGACGGTGGCGCCGAAGACCACGCCGACGACCGTTGCCCGCGGTGGAACCGTGGCGACGGTACCGACCACCGTCGCAAAACGATGAATCCACCTCCGGGCCCCGGATCGCCATCGGTCGACCATCCGCCGACGAACGCACCGTGGAACTCGCCCGACTACCTGCCACGCGGTCGGCGTCGCGTCGGCGAGACGACTCGCACGTCGCGACATGGCGCCGGTCGCGGAACGACTGCCCCGCGTGCCCCACGGCCCTCTCGCCCGTCGCGCGAGGTCCGACCCGTCGAGCGGGCCACCCGCGTCACCGCTTCGTCCCGTCGTCACGAGACTGCTGGTCCGTCGTCATCCCGACCAGCGTCGTTCGAGGGGATCGTCGCGTCGACGATCGCCGCAGTGGTTGCATCGCTGCGGGGTGTCTTCGATCCGGCGAGTTCCGGGCGCGGTTCGAGGCCGGTGATGGTGCGCACGTCCGTGGGCAATCAGCGTCGTCGATCGATCATCGTCCTGATCGCCATCGTCGTGCTGTTCGCTGTCGTCCTCGGCAAACTGGTGATCCTGCAGGTCGTGGATCGCGAGAAGTACGTCGTGTACGGAGCCGGACAGCGGACGAACAATCTGGTGCTTGCTGCCGATCGCGGAGCGATCCTCGATCGCAACGGGGCTGAGATGGTGATCTCGCGTCCCGGTCGCTCGATCTTCGTGGATCCGAAACTGGTGACCGACGCTTCGGCGGAGGCCTCGGTCCTCGCTCCGATCCTCGGCCTCGATCCACTACTCGTCGAGTCCAAGATGAACGGAAAGGGTCGGTTCGCCTACCTGGCGCGCCGCGTGCCTGCGGAGGTGGCCGATCGGGTCGAGGCCCTCGGGCTCGCGGGTGTGGCATTCCTGGAGGAGAGCGAACGATTCGCTCCCGCCGGGGAATCGGCGCGTTCGTTGCTGGGGTCGGTCGATGTCGACAATGTCGGGATCTCGGGTCTCGAGTCCCAGTTCGGTGATGCGCTCACCGGCACGCCAGGGAGTCTCTCACTCGAACGGAGTCCGAGTGGCCGCACGATCGCTGTGGGCGATCATTCGCTCACGCCCGCGGTCAAGGGCGACGATCTCAAACTGACGATCGATCAGTCGATCCAGTTCGAGGCCGAACGGCTTTTGGGCGAGCAGGTGAAGGCGACCGGCGCCAAGGGTGGGGTCGCCATCGTCAGCAAGCCGGGCACCGGTGAGATCCTGGCGATCGCCGACATGGTCGTCGATCCCGAGACCGGTCTGGTCCACGTCAGTTCGAACAACTCTGCGCTCACCACGCAGTACGAACCGGGTTCGGTCATGAAGACGGTGACGATCGCTGGCGCGATCGACGCTGGTCAGGTCTCGCCGAGCACGCAGTTCACCCTCCCTCCAGTCCTGCGCATCTACGACGCCGAGTTCGGAGAGGCCGAGGGTCGCGGGACGGTCACGTGGGACACCACGCAGATCCTCACTCACTCATCGAACATCGGGGCGATCAAGATCGGCCAGGGCCTCGGCAAGGATGCGCTCTACGCGACCCAGAAGGCCTTCGGTCTCGGAGCGAAGACATCGCTGAACTTCCCGAACGAAACCTCAGGTTCGGTGCTTGCGCCATCGAAGTACTCCGGCACCTCGCTTCCGTCGATCGCGATCGGGCAAGGCATCTCTGTGACGCCGATGCAGATGCTCTTCGCCTACAACACGATTGCGAACCAGGGCATGTATGTGGCTCCGAAACTCGTGGACTCGACGATCGATGCGAGCGGAGTCGAGCACCCGACGGCCGCGGGCGATTCGCATCGTGCGATCTCCGTGGGCACCGCGAACGGCCTGAACCTGATGATGCGCAACGTGGTGAACGAAGGCACCGGCAAGCTCGCCGCCATCAACGGCTACTCGGTGGCGGGCAAGACGGGAACCGCGCGGAAGCCCCAGCCCGGTGGCGGCTACACCGACAAGTTCGGGGTCACTCGGTACCAGTCGACGTTCGTCGGATTCGTTCCTGCTCAGCAACCGGCGCTCTCGGTGTACGTGATGATGGATGAACCGAGCGGCGACTACACGGGCGGCGCGACCGCCGCCCCGGTGTTCTCGAAGCTCGGAGCGTTCGCCCTCAATCGTCTCGGTATCGCCCCGGCGGCCACCGATCTCTCGCTCGGTGGCGTGCCGGTCACGAACGAACTGGGGCTTCCGAGTTCGTCGACCAAAGCCACGATCACTGAAGGTGACAGGGTTCGGGCGTTGACCGCTGGTTCTCCTGAGGCAGTTGCGGCGTCGGTCCCGACGACCGTCGCACCGCCGAAGACCACGACCACGACCACGCCTCGCAAGACCACAGCGGTGAGGTGACGCGTGCAACTGGCGACGATCGTTGCCGAACTGGAGCGCGCCGGTCTCCTCGACCAAGAGGTGCCCGTCAGCACCGGTGATGTCGACGTGACTGATGTGCATCACGACTCGCGTGCGGTGACGCCCGCGTCGCTGTTCTGCTGTGTGCCGGGAGGTATCGATGATGGTCATCGGTACGCCCAAGCCGCAGTCGATGCCGGTGCGACGGCAGTGCTCGTCGATCATCGCGTCGATGTCGATGTCCCCCAGGTCGTCGTGGTCGATGTCAGGCGAGCGATGGCAGTCGCATCGGCCACCTGTTTCGGCAATCCTGCGAATGATCTGCTGATGGTCGGCGTCACCGGAACGAATGGAAAGACGACGACGACGTGGATGCTGCGCAACATCATGCAGGCGGCGAACCGGCGGGTCGAGGTGATCGGAACCCTCTCGGGGGCGCGGACGACTCCCGAGTCACCCGAC
>CAZMJK010000079.1:3160-7750 GCA_964566555.1 uncultured Bifidobacterium sp.
GCTGGCGTGACGAGGGTGTGGAGATCGTTGCGATGGAGGTCAGCTCGCATGCTCTCGATCAACATCGTGTCGACGCGATGCGATTCAGTGTCGCCGTATTCACGAATCTGAGTCGAGACCATCTCGACTACCACGGAACGATGGAGTCCTATTTCGAGACGAAAGCTCGGCTGTTCGAATCGGGGCGCTGCCAAGTGGCGGTCGTCAATCTGGACAGTCCGTACGGTCGTCTTCTCGCCGATGCGTCGACGGTGCCATGTGATGGCTACTCGCTCGAGGAAGTCGAGGATCTCGAACTCTCGGTGGACGGATCCTCGTTCCGTTGGGCCGGTCATCCCGTGACGCTGGCCCTCGGCGGATCCTTCAACGTGGCGAATGCGCTCGCCGCCGCACACGCGGCGCGTGCGTTGGGTATCGACGACGCAACGATCGCCGCCGGGCTCTCAGCCGCCCTCGTGGTCGAGGGTCGGTTCGAACGAATCGATGCGGGCCAACCGTTCGCCGTCGTCGTCGACTACGCCCACACGCCCGACGGGCTCGATCAACTCCTCCGAGCCGCGCGCGACCTCGTCGAAGGCCGGGTGATCGTGGTCTTCGGGTGCGGTGGCGACCGAGATCCATCGAAGCGACCGGTCATGGGCGAGGTGGCGGCCTCGTTGGCCGATGTGGTGATTGTGACCGCCGACAACTCCCGGTCCGAATCCACCGATGCCATCATTGCGTCGATCATGGATGGTGTTCATCGAGTGAGTGGGTCACGAGCGTTGTCGGTCACGGTCGAGCCGGATCGACGAGCGGCCATCACCGTGGCCCTGCGTGTCGCGATGGACAATGACATCGTGCTCATCGCCGGAAAGGGTCACGAGACCACGCAGACCATCGGTGATGTGACCGAGGAGTTCGATGATCGAGTCGTGGCCGCCGAGCAGTGGACGGTCGTGGAGGCTGCCCGATGATTCGTTTGCTCATCGCGGCTGCGATCTCGCTTTCGATCTCCCTCTTCGGGACGCGGTTGCTCATCTCGTGGCTCGAGCGCCGACGGATCGGACAACCGATCCGCGAGGACGGCCCCCAGGGTCACATCACCAAAGCGGGAACGCCGACGATGGGCGGTCTCGCGTTCGTCACGGCGGCGACGATCGGCTGGGTGGTCAGCGATCTGAACGGCGCAGTCTTCACTCGACGCGGACTCCTGTGTATGGCCGCCATCATCGGCGCCGGCGCGGTCGGACTCCTCGATGATTCGATCAAAGTCTTCCGCGAGCGCAATCTCGGTCTCACGAAACGGGCAAAGACGCTCGGCCTGCTCATCGTCGCCGTTGCGTTCTCGGTGTCGATGTTGGCGTTCACGAACGTGACCACCGCGTTGTCGTTCACACGCTTCGACTTTCCCGGGATCAACATCGGCAGGATCGGCTGGGTGGTCCTCGCCGTCATCATCTTCTACGCCACGACCAACGCAGTGAACCTCACCGACGGGCTCGATGGGCTCGCCGCCGGAGCGTCGATCTTCGGCTTCGCCGCCTACACCGTGATCGCGTTCTGGGGGTTCCGTCACAATTCGATCTACGGCGATGAGAGTTTCCTCGACACCGCAGTGGTGTCCGCATCGATGATGGCGGCCGTCGCCGGGTTCCTCTGGTGGAACGCTGCGCCGGCGCGCATCTTCATGGGCGACACCGGTGCACTCGCGATTGGTGCCGGCCTCGCCGCGCTTGCGTTGAGCACGAACACGATCCTCCTCCTGCCCCTCATCGGTGGACTCTTCGTGATGGAGACCGTTTCGGTGATGTTGCAGGTGGGCAGCTATCGGGCGTTCGGGAGGCGAATCTTCCGCATGGCACCGCTTCATCACCATTTCGAACTGAGTGGGTGGCCCGAAACCACCGTCATCATCCGTCTGTGGATCGTGGCTGGCATGTTCACCGCCGTTGCGCTCGGCATCTACTACGCCGATTTCGTTCGACTCCCCGGAGTGATCGATTGATGAAGGCGCCCGAGCGCGGTCCGCTCCGAGCGGCGATGGTTTTCGGGTTCGGCATCACCGGTCGCGCAGTGGCTCGAGCCCTTCTGGCACGGGGAATCGAGGTGGTGGCGGTCGACGAGCATCCCACCGACGCACTTCGGGCTGAGGCAGCATCACTAGGAGTGACTCTCGTGGAATCGCCCTCGACCGCTGATCTCACGCGCCTGCTCGACGGGTGCGATCTCGTCGTTCCCAGCCCCGGTGTTCCCGAATCGCACCCGCTGTTCTCCCTCGCCGAGGATCTCGGAATCGCCGTGGAGTCCGAGTTCGATCTCGCCGATCGCTGGGATTCGCGTCCCATCGTGGCGATCACCGGAACCGACGGAAAGACCACGGTGACCACGATGGTCACGGCGATGTTGGTCGCATCGGGACTGCGCGCCGTCGCCTGCGGCAACACCGAAACGCCGTTGGTCGAAGCCATCGCCGATCCCGAAACCCAGGTGTTCGTCGTCGAGGCGTCGTCGTTCCGCCTCGGCACGACGCGTTGGTTCCAGCCGCGAGTGGCGGTGTGGCTCAATTTCGCCCCGGATCATCTCGATGCCCACACCTCGCTCGCCACGTACGAGGCGGCCAAGGCGTCGATCTGGTCGGCGCTTGAGCCCGAGGCCGGAATCGCCATCGCGAACGCCGAGGATCCGGTCGTCATGGCCAACGTCCGACCCGATGCACGGACCATCACATTCGGCGGAGCGGGTTCGGGTGCCGGGGCCACCGTGGTCGATGGGATGTTGCGACTTCCCGATGGCACGAACCTCGTCTCGGTGGATGAACTCCCGCGCTCGTTCCCTCACGACATCACCAACGCGCTCGCCGCATCACTCGCCGCATTGGCGGCAGGGGCGACGCTCGACGGCGTCCGTCATGCCTTGCGATCGTTCCAGGGACTCGGCCACCGATTGCAACTGGTTGGAACGGTGGGTGAGGTTCGTTGGTTCGACGATTCGAAGGCGACGACCCCCCACGCGGTGGAATCGGCATTGGAGGCGTTCGACTCGGTCGTTCTCATCGCCGGCGGTCGGAATAAGGGACTCGATCTGTCGGTCCTGGCCGACCACGTTCCTCCGGTGCGAGCTGTCGTCGCCATCGGCGAGGCCGCGACCGAGATCGCCGACGCATTTTCCGGTGTCTGCGACGTGCACGTGGTGTCGAGCTCGATCGGCGACGCGGTCTCGACGGCGGCTGCGATCGCGTCGGCGGGTGATGTGGTCGTCCTTTCGCCGGGATGCGCATCGTTCGACTGGTTCGGCTCCTACAGCGAACGGGGCGATCGATTCGCCGACGCAGTTCGCTCCCTTCCGGGGTTCGCGGGGGTGGCTGGTCCATGAGCGCGCCGACCGTTCCGGAGAACCGCGTCTCGATCGGCCGACTCATGCGAGCGGCTCGTCAGCCGCAGCCTCGCACGACCGACTTCAAGATCCTGTGGGCGCTGATCATCGGACTCAATCTGTTCGGGCTGTTGATGATCCTGTCGGCATCCTCGGTGACGTCGCTCTATCAGTACGGCTCTTCGTGGTACCAGTTCCGGCAGCAACTCGTCTTCTTCGTTCTGGGATGCATCGCGATGTTCGTGATGAGTCGCTACTCGTACGAACTCCTGTCCAAGCGGATGCGCCTGATCCTCTTCGTCGCCGCCGGACTCATGATCGCGGTCCTCATCCCCGGACTCGGCGTCGAGGTGAACGGTTCCTCGAGGTGGTTGGGTTGGGGGCCGTTCCGAGTGCAGCCCTCGGAACTGGTGAAGCTCGCGGTGATCCTCTATGCCGCTGACACGTTGACTCGACGCGTCGGACAGATCGGCGATTGGAAGGCAGCGATGCGCCCCGTCGCGATCGTGTTCGGAGGATTCGCGGTGCTGCTGATGGCACAACCGAACCTCGGCACCACGATCATCCTCGCAACAATCGTTCTCGTCATGATGTTCGTCGCCGGGGTTCCTGGGAAACCGTTGATGGCCCTTTCGGCGCTTCTGGTCTCGTTGGCCACGCTCTTCGCGTTCGCCGAGCCCTATCGATTCCGGCGACTGATGGCGTTTCGCAATGCATGGGACGACCCACTCAACACCGGGTTCCAGACCATCCAGAGCCAAGTGGGTTTCGCCAACGGCGGGGTGCTCGGCACCGGCCTCGGCCAAGGACGCGCCAAGTGGGGGTTCCTTCCCGAGGCCCACACCGATTTCATCTTCGCCATCATCGGTGAGGAGATCGGTCTCGTTGGATCGTCTCTGGTCATCGCGATGTTCCTGGGCTTCGCCCTCGTCGGGGTTCGAACCGCGCTCCATGCTCGGGATCGATTCGGCATGCTGTTGGCCACGGGGATCACCACGTGGATCCTCGTCCAGGCGTTCATCAACATCGGCGCAAGCGTCGGTGCCCTGCCGATCACCGGGGTGCCGTTGCCGTTCGTGTCCGCCGGCGGATCCTCCCTCGTGTTGACCATGGCGGCGTCCGGAATTCTGCTGAACATCGCACGCCAGGAACGTTGATGACGAGTCGGCCGCCCGCCGATTCCGCCACGTTCGCCCTCGTGGCCGGCGGTGGTACGGCGGGCCACGTCCTGCCCGG
>CAZMJK010000080.1:0-7714 GCA_964566555.1 uncultured Bifidobacterium sp.
TCCGGTCATTTCCGCCACGGTCGCCACGATCGGCCCAGGTTTGACTCCGACCAGGAGCACGCCGTCGCCGAGCCATTTGGCGACGCGAACGCCACGGCGACCGGCGACTTCCTTGACCAACGTGCGGAACACTTCGAGCGCCCGCACTGCTCGGCGGGGGCCGTGGCGTTCGGTGAGAGCGGTGAAGCCGCAGATGTCGATGAAGGCGAACGTTCGCTCGAGGGCGATCGGTCCACCGGTGGGGGGAACCTCCTCGGGGCGTTCGGTTCCCATGCCGGTAGCTGGCGGTGGGGTCAACGGGCCGGCGGCGTTGACGTCGGACTCTTCGGAACGTGCGGAATCATCAGGCATGACCCCATGACGATGACACAGATCGGACGGGACCCGCAGCCGGGTTTCGCAAATATCGGGTGAACTTCGTGAGAATCGCTACCGGCGCGGCCGACCCAGTGCCTCTTGTGTGGCAGTGGCGACATGGGTCCCTGATCGATCGAAGACCCGGGCAATCGAGAGTCCACGTGCATCGGCCATTCCCTGACCGTCGAGGGTGAAGCACAACCAGTCGTCGACCCGCAGCGGCCGATGGAACCAGAGTGCATGGTCGAGGCTGGCGGTCATCAACTTCTCGAAGTCGCCGATGAGGCTGTGGCCGGTGAGGGCCGCACCGAGAAGGTGCTCGTCCGAGAGATAGGCGAGCGCGCAGGCGTTGAGCACAGGGTCGTCGTCGAAGGATTCATGAGCGCGCATCCATGCGAGTGTTGCCATGCCGTGAGCGTCGCGCTGCGCGCGAGTTTGGAAGAACAAGGGTGTTTCCTCATCCTCCAAGTCATCGGGGCGAGGTGCTGTCGATGGAAGGAACGTCGCCTCGCGTTCCTCGCTCGGTTCGGGCGTATGGAAGCTGGCGATGCAGTTGAGGATCGCTCCACCGGATTGTGATGCAACGACCTGACGAGTCGAGAACGACCGACCGTCGCGAATGCGTTGCACCTCGTACAGCACCGGTGCCGATTCATCGCCTTGACGCACGTAATAGGCGTGCATCGAATGAGGGATCTGCGCTGCGTCGACCGTCATCGACGCGGCCCGCAGCGCTTGCGCGATGGCCTGTCCTCCGTAGATGCGACCCCATCCGGTGTGCGCGCTGGGCGCGAGGAACGCATCAGGGCTCACCGCATCGAGAGAGAGCAGCGTGCGCAGGTCGGTCGCCAGGGGAAGTTCAAGAGTCACGGTATGAGCCTGTCATGGTCGGAGCCACCCACTCATCCACATGGAGCGCGGGTTCACGTATTCGAAGAAGAATTGTCCATCCACCACTCGGCGACAACGCCCTCCTAGCGTTTTCCGGGTCGTCGATGTCCGACGATTCTTCAGACCCCAAGGGGGAGTTCCATGGACATGGGCAAAAAACTCATCGCTGAGGCGATCGGAACCTTCTGGTTGGTGCTCGGCGGTTGCGGCAGCGCGGTGCTCGCCGCGAAGTTCGGTGCCGATCTTCAAGGTCCGTTCCTCGGTATCGGTCTCGTCGGCGTCTCACTCGCCTTCGGTCTCACCGTTCTCACGATGGCCTACGCCGTCGGACACATCTCGGGCGGACACTTCAACCCCGCCGTCACAATCGGACTCTGGGTCTCGAAGCGGTTCCCCTCACGGGAGGTTCTCCCGTACGTGATCGTTCAGGTCATCGGCGCCATTGTGGCGGCGTTGGCGATTTGGGCGATCGCCTCGGGTCGTGCGGGATTCGATCTCAAGCTCGATGGTCTTGCCGCCAACGGGTACGGCGAGCATTCACCGGGCAAGTACACGCTTCTCGCCTGCATCATCACCGAGATCGTGATGACCGCCGGATTCCTCTTCGTCATCCTCGGGACCACGGCGAAGAAGGCAGTCGGCGCCGCCGCTCCGATGGCGATCGGATTCGCGCTCGTGCTCATCCATCTGATCTCGATTCCTGTCACCAACACCTCGGTGAATCCGGCGCGATCGACCGGTCCGGCCGTGGTGCAGGGTGGTTGGGCGCTCGGCCAGCTCTGGTTGTTCTGGGTGGCGCCGATCGTCGGAGCGGCGATCGCCGGTCTCGTCTGGCGCTTCCTCAGTCCATCCGACAGCGTGCTCGACGATGAACCGGAAGAGGCTCGCGCCTACTGATTGACCGTCGAACGAACGCGTTCTCGAACGGTCCGGCCTTCTGCAGGCCGGACCGTTTCGCGTCTCCGAATCGGTTATGCGTGCACCGGAGGCAGGCGATCCTGCCAAGTACAGGCCGCTTCGAGCTGCGACGCGAGGCGAATGAGGAGGTCCTCGCGTCCGAACGGCGCGACGAACTGGATGCCGACGGGGAGGCCGTCCTCGGTCCACCAGAGCGGAAGCGAAAGCGCGGGCTGACCCGTCACGTTGAATTGGGCGGTGTACTGCATGATCGACGTCACTCGGGTGAGGCCCTCGATCGGATCGTTCAGCCAGCCGAGTTTCGGTGGAGTTCCATTGAGTACGGGCGTGCAGAGAATGTCGAAGCCGTTCGGAGTGAGCGGGTGCCTCCACCATTCGGCCATGCGGCGGGACCATTCCTGTTGCCAATAGATCGCGTCGAGGTACTGCGGCGCTGAGAAGGATCGACCGATGGTGGCGAACATCCAGTTGCGTTCCTCGACGTCAGTCTCGGTGATGGTTCGTCCGAGTACTCGACCCCACGCGTCGAGGTCGTGAGCGACGTGAGTAGCGACGACGGTGGTGAACGTATCGGTGAAGCGGGCATCCTCCATCGCCGCTGGATGCGCGTCCTCGGTGTGATGGCCGAGTTGTTCAAGCAAGGTCGCCGCAAATCGCACAGCGTCGATCATTTGGACGGAGGCATCGACTCCGGGAAGCAGTGGGTGGTCGAGGACGCCGATGCGCAGCGGGCCCGGGTCACGCCCGACCTCGTTACCGAGAGGTCCCGGTAGTTCGGGGGCGACGTAGGCATCTCCCGGCATCGGTCCGGCGATGGCATCGAGGAGCGCCGCCGTATCGCGCACTGATCGGGACACAACTCCGCTGACCGTCGATCCCGCCCACGTATCACTCACCTCGGGTCCGAGGGGGACTCGCCCGCGTGTGGGCTTGAGTCCGACGAGACCGCATTCGCTCGCAGGGATGCGAATCGAACCCCCGCCATCGCTCGCGTGCGCGGCGGGGACCATGAGCGAAGCGACGGCCGCGGCGGAGCCGCCGGAGGAGCCACCCGTCGAATGGTCGAGGTTCCATGGGTTTCGAGCGGCACCGTGCGCATCGGGTTCGGTGGTGATGGTCGTGCCGAATTCGGGAGTGTTGGTGCGCCCGACGACGACGAGACCGGCAGCGCGGAATCGGGCCGTCACATGATCGTCGCGATCGGCGATGTACTCCGCGTGCTTCAGGAATGCGGTGCCGGCGTGATGGGGATCGCCGATGCTGCGCGTCTCGAGATCCTTGAGAAGGAAAGGGACTCCGCGAAACGGTCCATCGGGGAGTTGCCCTTGCGCTTCGGTTCGTGCCTTCTCGAAACGTTCGTGGATGACCGCGTTGATCGACGGGTTGACCGCCTCGATTCGAGCGATGGCGGCATCGACGAGTTCGAGAGGGGAGGCGTCGCCACGACGAACGAGTTCGGCCTGCGCGGTGACATCGAGTCGCGAGAGATCAAACGTTGAGGGCATGGCCGGAAACTACCGGCTGGTGGTCACGCCGGCTCGCCGGTGATGGCGACACCGTCGCGACGGTCCCTCCTCACGCCGCTCGGGTCCTTGGCGACGGCGCCGGAGACGAGCACGTACGCGATTCCGGCCGACATCTGCGCCGGCTTCTCGACCGATGACGTGTCGGCGATCGTGGTCGGGTCGAAGATGGTGATGTCGGCATCGGCGTCCATCTGCAGGCGACCTTTTCTGGCCAGCATGGGAACTCTCGTATCGAGACGTTGCGCGGGGAGGATGGTGCACTTCGCAAGCGCGTCCATCAGGGAAAGGACGCCCAGATCGCGAACGTACGGTCCGAGCAGTCGAGCGAAGCACCCTGAACCGCGGGGGTGATTGTTGTTCGAGGATTCGGGAATCGCATCGGAGCCGACCATGGACCACGGCACGGAGACCGCTGCGTTCACGTCCTCCTGGGGAATGGCGTAGGCGACGACGAGCTTGTTCTGTGCTTGGTAGCGCTTGAACGACTCGGGCGTGAGTCGTTCCGACGAACCGGCGAGTTGCAGGTCGTTGTAGGAGATGCGGAAGCGCGACTGCCAGTCCCCGGCGAACCGAGCCGATCCGAGGTAGGTGCCCCAGAAGGTATACGGGTAGAAGCAACCGGTGATGTCGAGTCCTTCACGACGTGCATCTTCGATCTTCTGGATCGCCTCCGGCATCACATGCGTCGCCATCGAAGGGATGTGATCGATATGCAACGAGACACCCGTTTCGCGGGCGACCTTCAGCACTTCATCGACCGCGTCAAGCGAACTCTTCCCTGGGGGAGTGGGAGAGGAGTATCGAATATGGGTGAACAGCGGCATCTGCGCTTCCTGCGCAACCCGCGCCAGCGATACGTATTCGTTGAAGTCGATGCTCGGCGCGTACTCGGGGTCGATGGACAGGCCGATCCAACCCGCTTCGAGTTGGTTGCGAAGGTCGTTCTCGAGTGGTGAGCGTTGTGACGGCGATGCGGTTCCCTTGATGCCGATCGAATCCCGGTACCACTGCGTCGAGAACGCTCCGCCGAAATTGATCGGTGGTGCGTTCTTGCCCGAGTAGGTCGAGATGAAGCCTTTGGCATCGACCGGGGTCTTGATGCCGTGCATGCCCAGGTTGGTGGTGACGCCGTCGCCGAGTTTGTACCAAACACCGTACGAATTCGGTTCGTAGGAGAGGACATCGATGAAACCAGGAGCGACAACCAGATTGCTCGCGTCGATCGTGGTTCTGCCGGTGATGTCGTCGTCGGTGATGAGGGCGATCCGGTTGCCGAGGAGGCCGACATTGGCAACGGCGTCGTATCCGGTCTGCGGATCCATCACCCGGCCACCGACGATGGCGGTGTCGAAGAGCGTCGTCGATGGAGGGGGTAGATAGGAATCGGAGAGTTTCGGCGGCGCGATCCTTTTCGGTTCCTTGACGCTGACGGACGATCCCGATGAGCCACTCGAGCAGCCGGCCGCGAATGCCGCTGCGGCAACCACACCAGCACCTCCGAGTACCAGGAACCGCCGGCGATTCAGGGGGAATCCCGCACCGGGGACGTCGCTGGCCACGAAGGTGAATCTACCGGGCCGTCCTGTTGATTTCGGGTCGCCCTCGGGAACCGGGGCGCCCTGTGCGATGTGGCCTGGTCACCGTTTGGGGTGATGGACGGGGCACCCGGCGGAGAGGCCCAGTTCACCGGCGGCTCGTGTCGACACCGTTCCGATCTGTCCGTCATCGACCGAGTCGGTGGTTCCGGAAAGAAGACGCGCGAGTACGTCTGCGCCGAACGCATCGGACAGTTCGATGAAGCGAATGTCCTCGCTGGTGAGGCTCAGTGCGGCCATCTCATCGAGAGCGGTTCGCGTGGCGAGGCCGAACGCGTGCCATTGCTCGTCGTCAGTCCCGACATTGCGCGATGAGTCCGTGCTCGAACTCCCGCTGGCGACGATGGAGTCAACGGCGATATCGGTGACGGTGACGGTGACCGAGCCGGCCGACCAATCGGCCGAGAGCACGAGTGTCATGATGAAAGCCTGCCACGGAGAATCTTCGTCTGACGAGTGCAGACGCACGTCGCGCTAGGACGGAGTGTGATCTTCGTCTCGTTCGCAGAGTCGGAGCGTGGCCCAGAGGCGGTCGTAGACGGCCGGTCCGATCGTCGACTCGAGGATGTCGAGCGCAGCGTGACGGGTGAGAACACATTCCATGGCCCATCGTGAGAACATCCCCGCGTCCATCCAGTGCGCCAACTCCGAGGCGTTCTCGCCGAAGGGGAAGCCGCCCACGGTGGCGATGACTCGTCGGAATCGCTCCCACTGCAATGCGGTGCCGAGGGAGATCGTGGCGGCGGCGAGTGTCGACGGGGTCACCGGCGACGGGCACGACGTCGCAGCGGGGTGGAGTGCGACGATGGCCGGCCAGTCGAGTCCAGGGTGTTCGAGCGCGCGGCGAAGAACGAGTTCGAGCCAGGCGGAGATGACGAAGTTGGTCATCGGTTCGGTGGGTGGCGCGGTCTCGAGCCGAAGCAGGCGTCGACACGTATCGGGGACGCGACCGTGCTGGGGCTGGTGGGTCGGGCCGAACCATCGGGGGCCGTCATCGCTGAGGAGGGCGGTGACGGCGAGCCCCGATCGGTGCACGACATGGACCACCGTGTCGGCCTCGAGTGGTGTCGCAGCGTTGTGTGTGGGGGTCACGGAGGCGGGGGAGCAGAGCCCGACCGCCGAGGCGCGATCAGGAGCGGTCTCGCCGTACAACGACGCGACAGGGTCATCGGCGAGGAGATCGCGACGGTCGATGATTCCGTCATCGTCGAAGTGGAGGAGTACGGGTCGGTCACGGCGAGCGTCGAGCGCGAGCACCGCCAACAGTTCGATGTCACCCGGTGTGGGATCGGCCCCGCCCGCAACCTCGGTGGTTCGTCGGGTGATGACGTTGAACTGCGTCGTGTCGTCGTGCATGGAACTGGTCTCCGCGTCGGTGTCGTCGCGGCGATCGGTTCCGGGGATCGCGATCCCGGGGGGAAGTGTGACGTTGTCTCTCGCCAAGAACCAGAGTTCTTCGGACGATTAATCGAACGGGAGTGGGTCCTGCTCTGAGGGTGGATGCAACCGCAGGATCATCTGGCGAAGCACCGATGCAGTGATTCGCGTATCGGGGAGAGCGCGGTGCGCGTTCGGGTGGTCGATACCCAATGCTGCGGCGCACGCCGCAAGGGAATACCCGTCGAGACCCCGCAACGTGTGGCGAGCGAGTTGCAGTGTGCAGAGCGCCGACTGGTCCGGCAGAGCGAGCGAGGCTCGTTCGTATTCTGCGACGAGGAAGCCGGCGTCGAAGGAGAGGTTGTGTGCCGTCAGCATGTGTCCGGAAAGTCGCTGGGAGAGTTCCTCGGCGATGTCGGCGAACGGGGGGGCTCCGTCGAGGTCGCTCGCGCTGATGCCGTGGATGTGGGTGGGTCCCGGATCACGACCTGGATCGACGAGCGTCGACCACTCGTCGATGACGGTGCCATCGGTGGCACAACGCACCACGGCGATCTCGATGATGCGATCGCGCGCAGGACTCAGGCCAGTAGTTTCGACATCGAGCACGGCGAACGGGATGGTCGGTGGCTGGAGTGACCATTCGGCCACATTGACGCTCGCGATGGACGGTGCCGGTGGACTCACACGAGTCACGCTAGATCGTGGGTCGGACAGGGGAGTTCGAGCCGATGGTCGTGGTTCCGACGATCGGTCAGTTGTCGAGCGGGCCGTCGAGGAGTTCGGTCACCACCGCCGCGATCTCGCTTCGTTCCGATCGGGTCAGGGTGACGTGTCCGAAGATCGGATGGCCGCGCAGCGCCTCGATCACGGTGATGATGCCGTCGTGGCGACCCACATGGAGGTTGTCCCGCTGCGCCACGTCGTGGGTGAGCACGACGCGACTTCCTTCGCCGAGACGACTGAGCGCGGTCAGGAGCACCGGTCGTTCGAGATTCTGGGCCTCGTCGATGATGACGAAGGTGTCGGTGAGGCTCCGACCCCGGATGT
>CAZMJK010000081.1:0-2284 GCA_964566555.1 uncultured Bifidobacterium sp.
GGACATCGGATGGATGGTCGCGGTGAAGGACCGACTCAACGGTGCCAAGAACCCCTATGCCCATCTCAAGTTGGCCGACATCACCATCGAGAAGGTGAAGGAATCTCCGATGATGTGGGATCCGCTTCGCTTCCTCGAGTCCTGCCCGTCATCCGATGGTGCCTGTGCTGTCATCTTCACCGATGAGGAGGGTGGCAAGAAGGCCTCCAAGCCGCCGGCGTGGGTGTTGGCGACGGCGATGAAGTCCGAACCGGGTTGGTACTCGGGCCGCGACGCGGTGAATCCCCAGGCGGCACACGCGTGTGCGCAGGAGATCTACAAGACGGTGGGGATCACCAATCCGCGTGAGCAGATCGATTGCGCGGAGCTCTACGTGCCGTTCTCGTGGTACGAGCCGATGTGGCTCGAGGCCCATGAGATCGCCGCACCCGGCGAGGGATGGAAGATGACGCAGTCGGGTGCCACCGCTCTCGACGGCGACTTCCCCGTGAACATGTCCGGCGGCGTGTTGTCCTCGAACCCGATCGGCGCCTCGGGCCTCCTCCGTTTCGCGGAAGCGGCCCTGCAGGTGCGTGGTCTGGCCGATGAACACCAGGTCGGTGGCGCGAAGTTGGCCATCGCCCAGGCCTATGGCGCGAACGCGCAGTTCTTCGCCATGTGGGCAGTGGGTTCCTCGCTCGATCCATTGGGTTGAGCGAGGCGATGACGTGCTTCGGAGGCGACCCCGAGTGGGTCGCCTCCGTCGCGTGCCGAAGGAGTGAGGGAACGGGTGACATCGACGGCATTGGTGCTGGGCGGGGGCGGAGTTGCGGGTATCGCATGGGAGCTTGGCGTCCTTGACGCGTTTGCGGCAGGCGGTGTCAGGCTCGCAACGGCGGATCGCATCGTGGGCACCTCAGCCGGTGCCGCTGTTGGCGCACAGTTGCGTTCCGGGGAATCTCTCGAATCGCTCTGCGCTCGCCAACTCGTCCCTGTCGACCAGAGCGGCGAACTCACCGTCGAGACTTGGCTCGATGGGCTGATCGAGCAGTTCGCCGCGTGTTTCGACGGTGACCCAGATGAGAAGGAGGTGCGTCGTCGACTGGGTGCTGTTGCACTCAACGCTCCCACCGTCGACGAGAGCGCTCGGATCGCGGTCATCGAATCACGTCTTTCATCACATGAATGGGCCGAAGCCGATCTCCTGGTCACCGCCGTCAATGCGTTGACGGGAGACTTCACCGTCTTCGATCGCAATTCGGGCGTGCCCCTTGTCGCCGCCGTTGCCGCGAGTTGTGCGGTTCCCGGTGTCTGGCCTCCGGTGACGATCGGCGCGACTCGGTACATGGATGGTGGCGTGAGGAGTGGCACCAACGCTGATCTCGCCGCCGGATTCGACGTCATCGTGATCGTCTCTCCGTTCGGCGGCGGATTCGGCCCGTCGGTGCACGATGAGGCGGCGGCGCTCCGTGCGAGCGGTGCGGTGGTCGAGGTCATCAGCGCCGATGAGTCGGCGACGGCGGCATTCGGCACCAACGTTCTCGATCCCGCAACGCGCGGCCCCTCGTTGGCGGAGGGACGTCGGCAAGGGGAACTCGAGCTCGAACGAATCGCAGAGGTGTGGAAATGAGCAATCACGATGCCCCGGAATTCCCCGAACTCCTTCGTCGGCTTCGCGACGACATGGGGTCGCTTCGGCGTATCACCGGTAGCCAGCGACTCGACCGACTCATTGCCGTCCGATCGGGCGTCGCCATCGGGGTTGCTGCGGTTGCCGTACTCGGAAAGGTCATCGACGATGGGCCGATGCGTATGAGCGATCTGGCCGATGCCGTCCGAACGCATCCGGCGGCGCTGACGCGTCAGGTGCAGGCCCTCGAATCCGAGGGGTACGTCGAACGCTCGGCCGATCCGACCGACGGTCGAGCATCGGTGGTCGCCGTGACCTCCGCCGGTCGCCTCGCTCATCGTCGGATCGAGGCGGCCAATGATGAACTGATGGCCGAGCAACTCGACGGGTGGACGGCGGCCGAATTGTCGGCGCTGGTCGAACAACTCGATCGACTGGTGACCGATCTGCGGGCGGTCCCGGCCTCTCGTCGATCGAAAGCAGCGGGCTGATCTCCGTGGAGGTGTATCGGGCCGATCCTGTCGAAGCGGCGGAGTACCACGCTCGCGGATGGTGGGGGAACGACACCGTCGGTTCCCTCGTTGCGTCGTGGCAGGCGGTGACTCCCAATGGCGTGGCGTTCATCGCCGACGGTCGTCGCTACACGTGGTCGGAGTATCACCGCGATGGCGATGC
>CAZMJK010000081.1:2294-5655 GCA_964566555.1 uncultured Bifidobacterium sp.
TGTGGATCATGAACGGCGGCCGCTTCGGCGACCAGATTGCCGGAGCCGCCTGGCTGGCCGTGGCGGTGGGCGCCACCACGCTGATCCTGGGCGTGCTGCCCGCCATTTTCCTGCGTGAACGCCTTGCCATCCTGGCGGCGGAGCCCGAATCGGGCGAGAGGATCGCCGTGATGATGCCGGACGGCCCCGCGGTGCATGCCACCTTCGTCGGTATCGAGCGAGCGGGGTGTGTTGCCGTGGGAATCGGAGCGCGCGCCGGCGACCGCGAGGTGGCGCATCTCTTGTCACTCACAGGGGCTCGCACGCTCATCACGGCACCGGAACAACACGGTCGTTCGGCGTCACAACTGCGATCCGACGTCGCCGCGATGGGAGCAACGATCGATCGCCATCTCCTGATCGGTCTGGACGGTGAGGTCGTCGATGCCGCCGTGCCGAATGGGGAAGTGATCGATCCTGATCTGCCGCTGCGACCCATCCACCCCGACGAATTGTTCCTCCTCAATTCCACCTCCGGGACCACCGGTCTGCCGAAATGTGTGATGCACACGCAGAACCGCTGGTTCTATTTCCATCAGCTGGCAGCCGCAGCCGGCAATTTCCAATCGGATGAGGTGTTCTTCGGGGCATTACCGGCACCATTCGGCTTCGGCCTCTGGACCGCGCATTTCACTCCGGCGGCACTGGGTGTACCCACTGTGGTGATGGATCGCTTCGATGCTGACGAAGCGCTGGATCTGATCGAGCGGGAGCGGGTCACCGTGCTGTGTTGCGTCAGCACGCAGTTCATCATGTTGTTGAACGCGCAGGCGCAACGGCCACGAGATCTTTCCTCGTTGCGTTCGATGTTCACCGGCGGTGAGGCCGTTCCCTACGAACGAGCGGCCGAATTCGAGGAGACCACTGGCGCGAAGGTTCTGCAGTTCTACGGATCGAACGAGACCGGAGCCCTCAGTTACACCTCGTACGCGACCGATCGGGACACTCGTCTGCGTACGGCGGGTCGGATCATCGACGCGATGCAGGTCCGTCTTCTCGATCCCGAAACGCATCGCGATGTGCCCGAGGGAGTGAACGAGGGGCAACCGGCCTGCAAGGGTCCGGCGACGGCACTGGGATACTGGGGTGATGATGCCGCCAATACGGCGCTCTTCACCGAGGACGGCTGGATGTTGATGGGTGACATCGTTCGGATCGATGGTGGCATTCTCAGCGTCATCGGACGGACGTCGGACTTCATCATTCGAGGCGGCAAGAACATCAGTGCGCCTGCGGTTGAGGCCGAAATCGCGACGCACCCTTCGGTGGGAATGGTGGCGGCGGTGGCATTCCCCGACCCCGTCTTCGGCGAGCGAGTGTGTGTCTACGTCGAACTTCGCTCCGGTGCCGAACTCACACTCGACGACATCGTTGAACACCTGCGTTCGCGTTCGGTGTCACGTGAATGGTGGCCCGAACACCTCGTCATCGTGGACGAATTGCCCCGATCCTCCGGCGGCAAGGTCGCCAAGGGGGAATTGAAGGCCGACGCAGCTCGACGTTCCGCAGAGCTCCATAGGGCCTGAGCGGTCGCCACCCCTCAACGGGCGGTCCAACCGCCATCGACCATGAGGATGGAGCCGGTCATGAAACTTCCGGCATCGGAGGCGAGGAGGAGAACGGCGCCGTCGATCTCCTGTACCTGACCGACACGCATCATCGGCGTATTCGTCGTGATGAACGACATGCCGTTGTCGGTCGAAGTGAGATCCTCGATCATCTCGGTCTCGAACCAGCCCGGGCAGATCGCGTTGACGCGCACGCCCTTCCTGGCCCACTGGAGTCCCATCTCTCGTGTCAGGTTCACCAGACCACCTTTGGCCGCGCTGTAGCCGGAGTCCTTCGCTGGCGTGGCGCCGACAACGCCGAGGATCGAGGCGATATTGATGATCGAACCGGAGCGGTGTTCCACCATCGACGCGCCGACCAATTTCATGAGGTGCCACGAGGCCGTGAGATTCAGTTCGATCATTGCCGCGAAGTCCTCGAGCGATTCATCCTCGATGGCCGTGGCGTTGACCGATCCGGCGTTGTTCACGAGGATGTCGATCGGGCCGAGTGTCGACTGCACATCGGCGATCAGAGATTCGCGCTGATCCGAACGGGTGAGGTCGGCGGCGAAAGCGGTGATGAGCGGCGATCCATTGGCCACTTCGGCGAGCCGATCGCTTCGGCGAGCGGTGATCGCGACGGTCGCACCGGCGGCTGCGAGTACCTGCGCGATGCGTCGGCCGAGACCGGAGGATGCGCCGGTGACGAGCGCGACGCGACCAGAGAGGTCAAACACTTCCGCTGGAGACCTGGGTGCGTCCGCCATGATCGATTCGGCGTGCGTTCAGTCAGTTCGACGCTTGGGCCGTATCGCCCGTGCGAATCATCGAGAGTGCCGACGCGGTGATCCCTGCGGCATCGAGGCCGAGATCGGCGAGGATGGCGTCGGGTTTGCCATGAGCGATGTACTGCGACGGAATGCCGAGGACCCGCACTCTCGGTTCGGTCCCGCCCATCGTGCGTTCACTCACCAGATCGGCGAACGACATACCCACGCCGCCCTCACGAAGACCGTCCTCGACGGTGATGACGTACGGGTGGCGGGCAGCATCGTCGATCATCGCCGGATCGAGCGGTTTCACGACACGGGCATCCCAGACCGAGACGGAAATGCCCTGTGCTTCGAGTTCCTCCGCCGCGAGTTCAGCGGCGTCGAGCATCTTTCCGACGCTGATGATGCAGAGCTGATCACCCACACGGGTGCGTCGAGCGTTGAGGCCGCGTCCCACGTCTTCAGGAGGAACGTGACGAGCGGCGGTCTTGGCCCAGCGGATCGCGACTGGTCCATCGGTGATCTCGAGTGCGTCATGGAGCATCTGCCCGATCTCCTGATACGAGGATGGGGCGAAGACCGTCATGTTGGGGACTTTGGTGAGCAGCACCATGTCGAGAACGCCGTGATGGCTCGGACCGTCGTCGCCGGTGATTCCGGCTCGGTCGAGGCAGAAGATGACGGGCTCATCATGGAGGCCGACATCGAGGTTGACCTGATCGAAAGCACGGGTGAGGAAGGTGGAGTAGACCGCCACCACGGGGCGAAGACCGCCCATGGCCATGCCGGCGGCGGCCGCGACGGCGTGTTGTTCGGCGATACCGACATCGAACATCCGGCCGGGGAATCGCTCGGCGAAGGCGAGAAGTCCGGTGGAATCGGGCATCGCCGCGGTGATCGCCACGAGCTCGGGGTGCGCTTCTCCCTCCTTCACGAGGGCTTCGGTGAAGGCCGCGGTGAAACTCCCCGGCTTCGCCTCGGAGGTGTCGTGAAGACGCT
>CAZMJK010000081.1:5665-7701 GCA_964566555.1 uncultured Bifidobacterium sp.
GTTGTCTGATGGTCTCGGTGCGCTGATGGGGTCGTTCTCGGCTGGCCCATACCCGCGGCCCTTTTGGGTGAGGACGTGGATGACCTGCGGTCCTCCGGGCATGGCGGCGGCATTGCGCAGGGCCTCTTCGAGTACGGCGATGTCGTGCCCGTCGAACGGGCCGGAATAGCGAACGCCGAGCGCCTCGAAGAAGGCGGTCGGTTCGAGGGCCTCGCGGATCGCCGCCTTCGTCGCGTCGAGGCCGGTCTTGGCGATCGTTCCGACGACGGGCAGGTCGGCGAGCAGTTTCTCGAGTTTGGCCTGACGCCGCATGTAGACAGGGTTATTGCGAATCTTGACGAGGCTTTCGCCGAGTTTGGAAACGGTGGGCGCATACGAGCGACCGTTGTCGTTGAGGATGATGATGCAATCGCGACCTGAGTGACCGAGGTTGTTCAAGCCTTCGAACGCCATACCTCCGGTCATCGCCCCGTCACCGATGACCGCGACGACGCGTCGAGCATGTTCGCCCTTGGTCGATTCGGCGACCGAGAGACCGTACGCCCAGCTCAAGACGGTCGACGCGTGACTGTTCTCGATCCAATCGTGTTCGGATTCCGAACGAGACGGATAGCCGGACAATCCGTCGGCCTCGCGCAACTCGGCGAATGCCGAAGCGCGACCGGTGACGAGCTTGTGGGGGTACGCCTGATGACCCGTATCCCAGAGGATGATGTCGTCGGGCGAATCGAAGACGCGGTGGAGCGCGAGGGTGAGTTCAACCACTCCGAGGTTCGAACCCAGATGGCCACCATGGGACGTGACCGAATCGATGATGAGTGAGCGCATCTCCGCGGCGAGCGTCGTGAGTTGCTCGGGCGTGAGAGCCTTGAGATCGGCTGGCGACTCGATCGTCTCGATGATCATGGGCGGGTTCGCTACCTGGCCGAGATTGCTACGGCTAATCGCGATTACGATAAGTTGGTCAAGGAGCAAGCCGCACTGGCCTCTACACTCTATCAATTACAAGGCGTACTCGATAATGGTGAACTAAAGGCCGCTACCGACAAGAACTTGTATAGCGATCTGGCAAAGGCCTTGCAAAAGCAGATCGATCATATTAGTGAGCAGCTTACTCCCGTTAGCCGAAAGCTGATCAAACATTGGCCCGAGAAAGTAGCGGCTTATCAAAAAGATTTTTACGAGTACACGGTGCGTGATAAGGTTATTAAACAGCCTATGACCAGCACCAGTTTGAGTGGCACCCGTATTCCTAAAGTGGTGCTGCCCCAATACAAAGACTGGGGCGATCTGTTGCAGTGGCAGGCACAAGAGAATGTGCCCGGTCATTTCCCCTTTACCGCGGGCGTGTTTCCCTTAAAACGCGAAGGCGAAGATCCTACGCGTATGTTCGCTGGCGAAGGCGGTCCTGAAAGAACTAATAAGCGCTTTCACTATGTAAGTGTAGATCAACCTGCCAAGCGATTATCTACTGCTTTCGATTCGGTAACGCTATACGGAGAAGATCCCGATCATCGACCCGATATCTATGGAAAGGTCGGTAACAGCGGGGTCAGTATCGCTACGGTGGATGATGCTAAGAAACTCTACAGTGGCTTTGATCTTTGTGATCCCAAGACATCGGTATCGATGACCATCAATGGACCGGCACCGATTATATTGGCTTTCTTTATGAATGCCGCCATTGATCAGCAGTGCGAAAAAAAGATCCACGAATTAGGCCTGACGCATAAGATAGACGAGGCCTTTGCTAAAAAATTTTCCGGTCTTGACAAACCCCGCTATAGCAATCCACTGTCTCCTGATGGCTTGCCCGAAGGACATAACGGACTGGGTCTTGCCTTGCTGGGATTAAGTGGAGAAGATGTACTGCCCTCCGATATCTACCTTCAATGCAAAACAGCGGCGTTGCAGCAAGTACGGGGCACCGTGCAGGCCGATATATTAAAAGAAGACCAGGCGCAGAACACCTGTATCTTCTCAACTGAGTTTGCCTTAAAGCTAATGGGCGATGTGCAACAGTATTTTATTGAGCA
>CAZMJK010000082.1:0-2882 GCA_964566555.1 uncultured Bifidobacterium sp.
CGTCGAGGAGATCTCCATCGACGGAATGTGCGGCGTCTACTGAGACCGGCCCGAATGCCCTCGGGCATTCGTCCCCGATGACCGCCGCCACCTTCGACGCCGACCGCCCTTGGCGGCTCCACGAACGGGTCGCGTTGCGGCCCGAGCCGTTCGGCGCGCTCGCCTACCACTATGGCAATCGCCGGCTCACGTTCCTGCGATCACCCGATCTGGTGACGCTCGTGGAATCACTCGAGGCGCAGCCGTCGGCCCGTGCTGCGTTCGATGCCGCCGGGCTCGACTCGAAACGGTGGCCATCGTTCGAAAAAGCACTGACCTCTCTCGCCGCCGGCGAGTTCCTCGTCCTCGACGACGTCGCTTAGGGAGTCCGCCATGACTGCGCTCACCGATCAACTTGCCGAGGGACTCAACTCCCCCATCTGCCTCACGTGGGAATGGACCTACGCGTGCGACCTCGCCTGTGTGCATTGTCTGTCGTCCTCGGGTCGTCGCGATCCGAACGAGTTGTCGACCGAGCAGATGAAGGCGGTCGTCGATCAGTTGGCCGAGATGCAGGTCTTCTACGTCAACATCGGCGGCGGCGAGCCGATGCTGCGGCCCGACTTCTTCGAAATCGTGGAGTACTGCGTCGAGAAGGGCGTCGGCGTGAAGTTCTCGACGAACGGCGGACGCATCACCGCCGAGAACGCGAAGCGCCTCGCATCGATGGACTACGTCGACATCCAGATCTCGCTCGATGGCGTCGACGAGTTGACGAACGACGCGGTGCGGGGGGAAGGCACCTACGCCCGGGTTCGTTCGGCCATGGATCACCTACGGGACGCGAACTTCGGTCAATTCAAACTCTCGGTCGTGATGACTCGCGAGAACGTCGGACAGGTCGATGCCTACGAGGCCCTCGCCCAGGAGTACGGGGCCGAACTTCGTCTCACGCGTTTCCGTCCATCGGGACGGGGCATCGACTCGTGGCACGAACTCCACCCGACGCAGGCCCAACAGATCGAGTTGTACAACTGGCTCCTGGCGCGACCCCATGTGCTGACCGGTGATTCGTTCTTCCACCTCTCCGCCCTCGGTGAACCGCTGCCCGGTCTCAATCTCTGCGGTGCCGGGCGCGTCGTGTGCCTGATCGATCCGGTGGGCGATGTCTACGCCTGCCCGTTCGTCCTCCACGACAACTTCAAGGCCGGTTCGATTCACGACGAGGGCGGATTCGCCGCCGTGTGGCGTTCCTCGGATCTGTTCACCGAGTTGCGGGAGCCGACCAACCCCGGTGCCTGCGGTTCGTGCGGCAGTTACGACGCCTGCGGTGGTGGGTGCATGGCCACGAAGTTCTTCACCGGACTGCCCCTCGACGCTCCCGATCCCGAATGCGTTTTCGGTCACGGTGAAGCAGCGCTGGCCGAACTCGAGGCCAATGGTGGCGCGGTCCGTCCCACGGTGAGTGCCGATCACTCGAAGCCGCTTGGTGTCGGCAAAAAGCGCATTCCCGTTTCGATCCTCTAAACGTAGAATTCACTCATGGCTCAGTCGTCAAGTGATCAAAGCAACCAAAGAGTTGCAGGCACTTTCGAAGACGAACGCGGGGTTGATGTCGCCCAAATTCGGGCGCAACTTCGGCTGACTGTGCCCGAGCGGGTTCGAACGATGGTCGAAATTGCAAACGCAAAGATTGCGCTGCAAGAAGTGGCAAAAACGAAGTCAGAAATCGACTGATGTTTGATCCGGTTCGGATCTGCGAGATCCTGAACGAAGAAGGCGTTCGCTACGTCGTCGTGGGTGGAATTGCGACCGTGATGCATGGGTCGACACTCTCGACACAGGACATTGATCTGGTTCCAGATCAGAGCGACAACAACCTCGCTGCCCTGGCCCGCGCCCTTCAACGCCTGAATGTTCGTATTCGAACTGATGGTGAGTCGCTCGACGCGAAAATCGATGAAATCTTTCTTCGCAATTCAAGTTTCATTCTCAATCTCGTCAGCGACTACGGAGATATCGATATTGCGTTTCAACCTTCCGGTCCCCTTGATGGATATGAGGGTTGGAAAAAGGGCGCGGTCCCTCTCTCCATCGGAACCGATGTCACTGTTTGGGTTGCAGCACTCGACGACGTCGTCGAATCCAAACGGGCTGCGAATAGGCCAAAGGATCTGGCCGCGCTGCCGTACTTAGAATCTTTGCGCGACCAATTAGAGAGTTAGCGCAACGAATCTGTTACTTCACCAATTACTTGTCGCCGAGGGTGACGAAGAAGTCCTTCGGTGCAATCACGTCATCGGGAGTGAGTTCGCTGATGTGTGACTTGCCGAGACCGAGCAGACAGGAATCGATGCCACCGTGGAGGATGTCGAGAACGTTCTCGACACCGGCCTGACCGTTGGCGGCAAGACCCCACAGGTAGGCGCGTCCGATCATCACGGCTTTCGCACCTAGGGCCACGGCCTTGACGACGTCGCTCCCGCGACGCACACCACCGTCGAGCACCACCTCGACATCGTTACCGACAGCATCGACGATCGAAGGAAGGACACGGATCGGTGACGGCGTTCCGTCGAGATTGTTGCCACCGTGATTCGAAACCGACAGGGCGGTTGCCCCGAGATCACGAACTCGCTTGGCGTCGTCGACGCGACAGACGCCCTTGACCATGAATGGGCCTTCCCATTGCGAACGCAACCAAGCGATGTCCTCCCAACTCGGCGGCGGCATGGTCATCCACTCGTAGTACGCCCCGAAGAACGCGGGTGGCTTCTGACCGGGATGGGCCATGTTGGGGGCGCTGAGATCGGGGAGATGGAGCGTCTTGAGGTACGACCACAGCCATTTCGGACGCGAGAGCGCTTGGGGTGAGAGCTTGATCATCGTCTTGAGATCGAGCT
>CAZMJK010000082.1:2892-7653 GCA_964566555.1 uncultured Bifidobacterium sp.
CCGAAGGCCATGTGCGCCCCCGCCTTGGGCCTCTTGAGATCGAGCTTCTCGGGGATCCAGGGGCTCCCCCAGTCACGTCCGTTCGAGAACGTCCAGTCGAGCGTCAGGATGATGCCCTTGGCGCCCGCGGCCTTGGCCCGTTCGAGTCGTTGCACCATCACGTCACGACCACCGCTCCAATACATCTGGAACAGCAACTGATTGTTGACGGCGGCGACTTCCTCCATCGACTTGCTCCCGAAGGAGCTCAGCCCCATGGGAACGCCGCGATTGGCCGCAGCGCGGGCGACGGCGACCTCGCCGTCGGGATGCACCGCTTGCACCCCCGTGGGGGAAATGATGACCGGCATCGCGAGATCGAGGCCGAGCACCGTGGTGTTCATCGACCTTTCGGCATGAAGACCAGCGACATGCGGAGCGAGTCCGAGTTGATCGAAGGAGCTGAGGTTGCCGTTGAGCGAGACGCCCTTCTCGGCGCCACCGATGATGGCCCCATAGACCGATTTCGGCAGGCGCTTCTCGGCCCGGCGCTGTGCCACGGCAACGGTTTCGAACCACTTGTTCGCCATCTCGACCCTCCCAGAACGAAGGCGAACTCTACCGGGGCGACCTCATCGGGCCCCATTCGGCGGGATGGGAACCGGGTTCAGCGGTCACCTCCACCGGGTCACCAGAAGAGATGGTGGCCGTCATCGGTGACGGTCGGGGCGAGAACGCCGTACTCGGCGCGGATCTCGGCAAGCGGGCGATCCACCAATGCGAAGTGGTCGACTCGCGAGAAGTCGGCGATGCACTCGCCGCCCCGAGCGATCTCCGTCGCGAGGAGATCGGCTGCGCCCGGACGAGCCAGGACACCCTGTTCGGCCTTGACCTTGTTGGAGTCACCGAAGCCGGCCTCATGCACGATGAGCGACGCGAGCAGGGCGGAGCGATTCACCGCGTCGTCCTCCATCGCCATGAGGAACGCGCTGAGCGCCACCTCGGCCTCGGCGGTGGTGCCGATGCCGGCGATCACATGGGTCATGTCATGCGCCACGTAGAAGTGGTTCATCGGCGTCGGTTCAACTCCGGGGAACGGAACACCGGCGTAGTCGTAGAACGCGACGTAGGCATGGCCGAGTGTGCCGGGCGCGCAGGAACGAAGGGCTTCGAGTCGGGCGACGAGTTCCGGCTCGCCGGCACCGTCGGCGACCGTGATCGTGCGCAACGACGGTTCCTCGCGGGCTTCGACGCTTCCTGTGAGGAAGCGGGCGAAATCGGCCTTCGCTCGTTCCGTGCCCTCATCGACCATGGTCCGGAACAGCGCGGCGTCAGGTCCGACGATGCCGATGGCCGCTTCATAGGCCTCGGCGCGTTCGAGTTGCGCGTCGGTCAGTGGATGGCGACACGCCTCGAGGGTGACGATCATCTCCTGGAAATGTCGGCGATCGGTGGCCGAGGTGACGATCTCGGCGAGAGCAGCAGGCTCGAGTGTCGAGTGCGATCGCAGGTCGAGGTCGGGGCGTTTCCAGACCTGGGACGCGATCGCTCGCAGCACCACAAGTTGTTCCTCGGTCGGTCCCCCGTCGACGTCGCAGACGCCGAGCAGACCGGCGATGAAGGGTTCGACGAGTTCGGGGGGCAGAGCGAGTGACACGACGTCTCCACGAATGAGCGTTCGTCATCATCCAACCACACCGGCGGCACGCGTAACACGCGAACCGTAGGATCAGCGAGGACGTTCGAGGGGGAACGATGGAATCATCACGAGCCATGGCCGAACTGGCCGAACTCGTTGCTGCGATCAACGACGACGCAAACGACACACGTTGGAACTTCGTTTCCGATCAGGACCGTGCGTCGTATCGGGAATTCGCGATGCATTGTCTGCATCATTCGTTGCAGTTCTGGCTCGAGGCCGACCCGGTTCGGCCGCGATGGAACCGTTGGTTCATGCCCAACAAGAAACTCTTGGGCGACAATCCCGATACCGTGTACTACGGCACCGTCATCGATCCGACTCGCGCGTACCGAATTCGCGGCAACATCGCCAATGCCTGTTACACGTCGTTCACGGTCGAAATCGGTACCGCCGGTGGAGCAATGTCACAGAAGTTGGGCCACACACTCAACGACACGCAGTTCGACGTCGATGCCGCGGGAAACTTCGAACTCCTTGCTGCCCCCGAGGGAAGTGGACCGAACTGGCTGCGACTGGATCCCGAGGCGGGATCGATCACCACTCGCCATTACTTCGAATGGCAACGCTGCGCCGCCCTCGATCCCAACCTGTCGATCCCGCTCACGATCGAACCCCTCGAGGATCCCGGTCCGCCGCCGGTTCCCGACGACGCGGCGACGGCGGCCAATATCCGCCGGGCCATCACGTTCCTGCGATCGGTGACGGTGGACTGGGGACACTCCCCCGTCCCCCCCGGTGCCATCCCGTGGGTATCGGCCGAGCCCAACGTGTTCACCAATCCCGCCGATCACGACGGGAACCTCGGCATCGGCTACGCCGCCACCGACAACGTCTATCGCTCGGCACGTTGGCAACTCGCGCGCGATGAAGCGCTCGAGATTCGGGGGCGATGGCCGCGGTGCACGTTCGCCAACATCGTGTTGTTCAACAACCACATGCAAACCCCGAACTACGACCGCCGACTGGTCTCGCTCAATCGGGTCCAGACCCACACCGAGGACGACGGGTCCTGGCGGATGATCCTCGCCCATGCCGATCCCGGACTTCCCAATTGGCTCGATACCCGAGGGCTCGACCACGGCACCATGTTCTGGCGTTTCCTGCTCCCCACCGAGCCACTCACGCAACTGGAGACCCGGGTGGTGAAATTCGCCGACCTCGCCTGAGGAAACGACGGCAGACTGAGGTCATGGCTCACGCTCTCTCCGGACTCGTCACCAGCCTCCACTGCGATACCGAGCACAACTTCTCGAAACCCTCGGTGGACGAGGCCGTCTTCCTCGCCGGTATCGGGATCGAAGGCGATGCCCACTCCGGTGCCACCATCCAGCATCTGAGTCGCCAGAAGAAGGACGCCAATCGACCGAATCTTCGCCAGGTCCACCTCGTGGCCAGCGAACTCCATGAGGAACTTCGGGCCAGCGGATTCGAGGTTCCGTTCGGAGCGTTCGGCGAGAATCTCACGACCACCGGCCTCGACCTCGGCGCGCTACCGGTGGGATCGACACTTCGTCTCGGCGACGACGTGCTCATCGTGCTCACCGGGTTTCGCGATCCGTGCTCACAGATCGACAAGTACCAAGAAGGTCTGCGGGCAGCGGTGTCGTTCAAACCCGAGACGGGTCCTCAACTGTTCCGCAACGGTGTGATGTCGATGGTCGTGCGTGGCGGCACGGTTCGGGTCGGCGACACGATCAAGGTGGCACTTCCCGCCGAACCGCATCAACCGATGCAGAAGGTCTGAGAGGTTCGGGAGCGCTCTCGCGCTTGTTGTCGAACTCTCAGACGAGATCGGGTGTGAGGTCGGCGAACTTCACCACTTCACAGGTCGGCTTCTCGATCTCACCCTTCGGCAGGAAGAATCGGAAGAACATCGTGCCGAGATTGCGGCCCTCGGTATCGATCCAGTTGGGGTGACCGGGGTCGGAATGCGCAAGAACCATGGTGAAGGAGCCATCGGGGTTCAACGTGGTGTTGGCCCGGTTCCGGCTCACCTGACGATTCACGTAGTCGTACATCTGCGACCAGCGATTCCACAGACAGATGTTGCCGAACACGCAGTCGGGCCACCGGCCCCTGACCACCAACGCCTCGTCATCTCCGATCAGGTACGGCGCCATGGAATAGGCCGCGTCGAACGCGGCGAAGGCCATGTTTCCGGGAACGACCGGCTGCGGAAGTTCGTTCGGAACCCGAGAGACGAACGGAATCGGGGTGTCCTCCGAGGGAGCGATCGAACCGACGGTCTTGGTGCGCACGTGATTGATCACACGCTGCAACGCTTCGGCCACTCGGTCGTCGTTCCACCGAGGCGGCGGCGGAACCTTTGTCACCGCCTCGATGCTGATCGGCACATGGAGGGTCTGTGACGCCGAGGACGACCACGGGAACTCGAAGTAGTGCCGAGTGGTGATACGCCCGCCATCGGCCGGGATCTCGAGCCAGTTGCGCTCGGAGGCCGGTCCGCCCAGGCGGATCTCGTAGTTCCCGTCGGCGTCGATGTCCATCTCGGTGTCGTTGAGCACGCCCGAGGTGTGCGTCGCGTAGGAGCCGTCGGCCGCGCCCGCCTCCATCGTGAACGAGGTGTAGACCGCCCCAGCGATGTTGCCACGCACGATGTACTCGTTGCCCGGTGCGACCGGTGTCTCGAAATAGATCGCATCGGAGTTGTCGCCGGTGAACGATCGGGTGGGCGACACGATGCGATTGAAGACCGGACGTTGGGGATCGAACTCCTGGTGGGAGAACAACGCGCTCTGCAGGATGTGGGTGAGGTTGCGGAATCCTTCCGCAACGTCGTCGTCGCTCATGGCCGGACCGGGCACGACCCATTCATCGCCGGCCTGTTGGAGCAGCGCCACCAGTTCGTTGTACTTCTCGCGCGATTTGAGTTCGCTCATGACTTCCCCCTCGAAAACGTCAGAGTGCATCCTCGCGAAGATCGACCGGCTCTGCACGTGAGCGCCGAGGAGTCGTGACGGCTACGGTCGGGCCGATCAAGGGGGGCCCATGAGAACAACCGATGAACGACTCGCCGAAGCGCTCGATTATCTCGATATCCGCCGATTGCAGAATCGCTA
>CAZMJK010000083.1:0-7540 GCA_964566555.1 uncultured Bifidobacterium sp.
ACTCCGCCCGCAGCGCCATCAGGCCGGGCATCTCGTGCTCGGCGAGTCGGATCTCGTCGCGGCCGAATCCGGCGAGAGAAAGGTCGGCGACCTTGTAATCGAGACCTGAATCGGAGCGATCAACGGTGAGTTCCATCACGTGTGCTTTCTGTGCGGATCGAGACGGACCTCGACCACGGGTTCATCGAATGGGTTCATTCGAGAGGGCGGGAACGGCCGACTCACAACACCCGAAGACGGATGAAGAGCCGACCGATTGTGAGGCTGTGGCCCTCTGACCCTGCATTCAGCCTGCGAGCAGTCTAGACCGCTCACGCGTCGCCGACGCGGGACGCAATCTCCGAAACGACCGGCACCGGCCCCGGATCGACGCCCTGTTCGACGGCGGCGTGAAGTGAGACGAACTGGCCGATCAGGATCAGATCGAAGAGCTGCGCGAGTACGCCATCGCCCGCGGCGTCGACCACGTGAACAGCACCGACCACCTCGACGAGGATCTCTTCGACGACATCCATCCGCTGTGCGACCTGCGGATGTTCGAACTCGTGACGCAGGAGGAACGACTGGAAAATCTGACGGGTGACATCCCCGTCCTGGCCCCACCCCGCGATCTCATCGTGCGTGAGTTCAGGCACCTGGTTGGCGAAGGCGGCGACTTTGGCGTTCTGGTTGAACTGCGACTTCCAGAACTCGGCGGCGAAGCCTCCGGGGCCATTCCCTCCGTAGATGATGGGGAACATTCGACCGAGCCGGCGAGCAAACTGACGAGCGAGATTGGTCTCGGTGATGAGTTCATCTCGTCGTCGGACAGCCTGCGCATTGGCCGACCGGATCCACTCCTCCGCCCCCGGATACATGCCGACTCGTTCGAGCAGCAAGAGCACCGGTATCGACAGCGATGCGATCGCCGCTCGCTCCACCGGCGCATCGTCCATCACGGGCAGATGGACGAGCCCGTGCTCCTCGGCCCAGCCCTGCAGACGACCCCCACCACTGACACAGACGATCGCAGCACCGTCTCCGAACGCGTCCTGCGCCGCCTCAAGCGTCTCGGCCGTGTCACCGTCGAAGCAGATCGCCACCACGAGACTCGACCCATCGACGAAGTTGGGAACCCCGTACCCCCGTTGAACGACGATCGGCACGGGAATCGTCGGCCCGACGGCCTCGAGCACGAGTCGAGCAGCCAACCCAGACGCACCGGTGCCGAGCAGAACGACGTTCGCGATCTCTTCGTGTTCCGGAAGATGCACGCGGGCCAGTGCCCTCTCCGAGACGTCGAGAGCCCGTGCGATCTGCTCCGGAAAGGCTGCCGCGGCATCGAACATGCCCACGGAATCGAGGATCACTCAGGCCTCGAACGTCGGCGCGATCGACTGCTGGCTCGCCTTCGCCATGAGGCGTTCGTGCTCGGGATCGGCGATCTCTCGGGCCTCGTCGACGAGCATGATCGGGATATCGGAACGCACGTCGTAGGCGCGATGCAGACGCGGGTTGTAGAGCAGATCCTCATCGGCGAAATACAGCAACGGACCTTTGTCCTGAGGACATGCGAGGATTTCGAGGAGTTGCGGATCGAGTGACACAGGATCTCCTTACTTCGAGGAGCCGACAGCCTCGGCGATGAGGGACCGAATCTCGGCGACGTGACGGTCGCAGGATTCGCGGTCGGCCGCCTCGAGGTTCAGCCGCAAGAGGGGCTCGGTATTGGACGGGCGAAGGTTGAACCACCAGAGATCTCCCTCATCGGCGGCGGGGCCGGTGGTGAGGTCGACCGTGAGGCCATCGAGGTGATCGAGTTGCGCGTGCTAGAACTTCTCGGCCACGAAATCGATGACGGCGAGCGGATCGGGGACCTCGGTATTGAGTTCGCCAGAGTCCGCATACCTCTCGTAGGGAATACGAAGTTCGGAGAGTTTCTTGCCCGTCGCACACATGACTTCCAGTACCGCCATGGCCGCGATGATCCCCGAATCAGCGCGGTAGTTGTCGCGGAAGTAGTAGTGGCCCGAATGCTCGCCGCCGAAACAGGCGCCGGTCTCGGCCATGACCTGCTTGATATACGAATGCCCGACGCGAGTCCGAACCGGCGTGCCACCGCGTTCGAGGATCACCTCGGGCACCGCCTTTGAACAGATGAGGTTGTGGAGGACGATCTCACCCGGGTGCTTCGACAGCATCGCATCGGCCACGATGGCGGTGGTCAACGACCCGGAGACGAGCTCACCCTGGTCGTCCACGAGGAACACGCGATCGGCATCGCCGTCGAACGCCAATCCGACATCGGCGCCCGTCTCGCGCACCCGCGACTGCAGGTCGCGCAGATTCTCCGGCTGGATCGGATCGGCGGGATGATTCGGAAAGGTTCCGTCGAGTTCGCCGTAGAGCACGTCGAGACTGAACGGCAGATCGGCGAAGACGGCCGGTGCGGTGAGACCACCCATTCCGTTGGCCGTGTCGGCCACCACCTGCAAGGGGCGCAGCACCGTCGGATCGATGAACGAATGCACGTGCTCGACGAACAGCGCGAGCGCGTCGTCGCGTGACGACAGCGTTCCGCTCCGCTCCATGGGCCGGAGCCCTGAAATCGTCATCTCGCGGATCTCGGACAGTCCGGTTTCGGCGCCGATCGGCTTCGCGCCGGCAAGACACAACTTGACACCGTTGTACTGCGCAGGGTTGTGCGACGCGGTCAACATCGCTCCGGGCAGCCCGAAACGCCCCGCAGCGAAGAACAAGAGATCGGTGGAGGCCAAACCGAGATGGATGACGTCGACGCCTTGAGCGAGCGCTCCACGCGCGAACGCCGCGGCGAAGTCCGGACCGGACGGCCGCATATCGTGGGCGACGAGAATCGCTTCCGCGTCGGTCGTATCGGCTGCGAACCGAGCGAACGCCGCTCCGATACGTTCCATGAGCTCCGCATCGAGTTGATCGGGAACGGTGCCGCGAATGTCATACGCCTTGAAAATGGCGTTCATCGCAGCAGCATCATGGGGGGCCATGAGATGCGACCCTAGTGGAGCCCCTCACTCGCACCGTGGTCCTCGAGGGGCATTTCCGTGTCGTCGGTCACAGTTTCGACGGCGAGATCGGTGTCGCCGTCACGCGAGCCACCGAACCACCGACGCGGTGCGGGCATCGGGAGTGGACTCGCGCGGAACAGGAACACCAGTGCGACGAGACCCGCGAGGGTGATCGCCCACGAGCCGTACTCGACAGTGGTCGTTCCGTACCGGAGCGAAACGCTCGTCTCCGTCGGAATCACGACCATCAGGTTCGGCCCGACGCGCCAAGGACCCTTTGCGCCGTCGACCTTCCAATTCGGGAAGTACGACACCTTCACCAGCACAGGTGTACCGGGACGGGTCACGTTGAACGACAAGGTGTCGGTTCCTTGAACGATGTTGGTGACGGCGACGGGAGTCGTCGGGGTCGCACTCGGAAGTTCGCCCTCCTCGATTCGCTGCCACTCTCCTGGTCCACCTGCGACCGGCCAGACGTTCCACGCCGTCGAGTCCATGTACCACGGGGTCACCGCTTCCAACCACCGATGGGGAGAGACACCGGTGAGGACGGCGGGGTTGTTGTCGAACGCCTCGACCAACTGAGAGTCGGCCACCTCGAAGACCACCCACGGGCCCGAGACCGCAACCTGTTTCAACTCGGTGTTGTTCTGCGCGAACGCAATCATCTGCTCGGAGATCGCCATGTAGTACTTCACGCCGAGCATCTGCAGGTGATCGATGCCGAGGTTGAACTGTGATTGGTCGGGCGGACCGGGGACGTAGGGAAGATCTCGTTGGGGGTTCGACGCGTCATACGAGAGTTCGTCCTGATTGATGAAGTGGTACGGGGTCGTCGCCGACGCCTCGAAGTACAGACCCTCCATCGATCCGATACATCCGTCGGTCCAGAACGGCAGGAGCATGAGTGCCATGGGAGTGCCGTAGCGGTCGTGCTGGGATTCGTGCTCCCACATCGCCCGTCCGCAACCGTTGGACGTCCCGAGATCATCCATTGTCCGGACGATGTCGTGGTACTCGGGATACGCCGCCTTGCCCTCGTACCCGGTGAAGTTCCATCGCGCCCAAGAGGGGATGAAACTCGATTCCTTGGTGGAGAGGAACAACCAGTGGTACTTCCCATCGCCCTGAACTCCGCCCAGTTCGATGCGAACGGGACCGAGTGCGATCTGGTTGGGCATCGCACGAAGCGGCATCGCCAACGCCGTGATCCCCGCGAGCGCAGCGACAACGGCGGTCGCGATCGTGACCGAGCGTCTCGGTGACTCGGGATCACGCGAGGTGAGGGACGCGATGGTTCGACCGAGTTCCGCGACACCGAGCGCCGCGAGCAGATACAGCATGAGGAACCAGAACGGAAGGAGTCGCGCATTCCACAGTCGACCCTGTGGCACCAAGATGAAGGCCGCAGCTGCGACACCGGCGGTCACGATGAGGAACGCGCCGGCACGCCGCTTCCATGCGATCGACATCACGACACCGAGCAACGCCAGGACAAGCGTCCACTGGATCGGGGGCGAATTCACGAGTTGCGGGTCGAGAGTCTGGCGCTGGAAGAGCTGATCGAAATAATCGGTCTTCTTCTCCCAGCCCATGTCGTTCATGTAGCTCGAGCGAAGGTAGAACGGCAGGATCCACCATGCCGTGAGTGCCATACCGACACCGCCGACGCACACCATCCACCACAAGCGCAACGTGAAGCCTCGACCGCGCACGAGGGAGATCAAGAACCAGACGATCGCTCCGGCAACGGCGAAGAACAGTGGAATGGCATGACACAGACCGGTGAGCGCCAGGAGACAGGCCGCCGCGAACCGATGACGACCGGTCTCGAGACCGCGACCGACGACACCGAGGAACAGGATCGCGAACGACAGAGAGATCGAGAAGGAGAACTCCCCCGCCATTGTCGACGCGATGTTTCCGCCGTAGATCGAGAAGGCTCGATCGAACAGGAACGCAGTCGCGGCAACTGCGAAAAGCGGCGGCGCTGGAAACGGGAGTCGAGTGAGTCGTGCGAACGCCCAACATGCGATGGGGAGCGTGAGCAAACCACTGATGGCGACGAGTTTGAACGCGAGTCCGTACGGCAGGACGAGACTCAGCACAGCGATCGCCAATGACGGGATCACCATGTAGAAGTGGTACGCAGGGAAACCGGCGTACCAATCGGGCGTCCACCCCGTCAGCCGAAACGATGGCAACAGGTGGTCGCGCATGTAGGCCGGCCCCCAGACATGTGCCCCCATGTCTCCGCCGGCTGGCGTCGAACTCGACAACACGTCCGAAGGGCTGAGTTGCGAGAAGACGAACAGCACGCAACCGGCGACGATGATGAGTGTCACCCAGGATTCCGGACTCCATCGACCGAGCGAACGGAACCACCGTCCGGCGGCGGCGAGGGCTTGTTTCGGGCGACTGGGCGGATCGATCGCCCGACCCAGACCCACCACGACCGGATCGTCGAGATCGACGGTGCCGGACGACGAGGGCGACACGGGGGGCGCTTCGTGGTCAGTCATGACCCGACCATCGTGGCATCCACGAACGTGAAACTGCCGTCACTCGACCGTGACTCACGCGAAACCGAGATCGAAGAGCAGTCCCGCCGCGGCCACCACGTTGAATCCGACATGCGCCCACAGGGCGGGTCCCAAACGACCCGACTTCCATGCCATGGCGCCGAGGATGACGCCGAAGATGAGCAGCGCGGGAAACTGCAGCGGTTGCAGATGGGTGGCCGCGAAGAAGGCCGCCGCGGCGAAGATCGCCGCCCACGGGCCGAGTCGACGCCCGAAGATCCGCTGTGCCATGCCTCGGAAGTAGATCTCCTCGGCCACCGGTGCACCGATTCCGACGATGAGGAACACGAGCACGATCGAGAGCGGATCGGTCGCCCGATCGGTGAGCTCACGCGCCGCGGCGGAGACGTCGTTCTCGCCGAGTAGCGGCCGAAGCGCGAAGTACACAAGAGGGACGAGAAGCAACTGACTGGCGACACCGACGGCGAGCCCGATCGGAGCATCCCGCCACTTCATGCGCAGCCCGAGGTCCGTCACGACGCCCTTGCCCTTCTTGACCGCGAACCAGATCGGGGCGCCACCGAGCCCGAGCCACAAGGGAATCTGCATGAGGGCGGTCAGCCAGAGCGGTGGCGGAACCGAGATGTCCAATGCCTGACCGGCGGAGAACTGACTGCTCGCTTGACCGACCGCCGAGCCCACACCGGCGGGAGACGTGAAATCGAAGGAGGTGCGCGACTGGACGACTCCGTAGAGGACCGAGGAGACGAGTTGCGCACCGATGAAGATGAGGATCAGCGCACCAGCGCCGTAGGCGTACTTCTTCGCCGGGACCCCATTCTCGCCGTCCGCTCCGGTGGTCGGCCGATCGTCAGACGCGGGCGCCCTGGTTTCCGAAGCACGTGGGGCGAAGAGTCCTCGAGATCGTTTGGGCGTCGCCTCGGCGACGGGCAGGCGCGCTTTCGGCGTGCGCTTCCCACCCGACGGACCGTTGGTACGGGACGATGGAGCGGGACGGTTCGAGGCCGCCGAGTTGTTCGAGTTCTTCTTGGGCTTCGCCACGGCGGCGAGGCTATCGGTCGACGGTCCCCATAGCGGGCGACGACGAGCGATAGCGTCGGGCCATGACTCGTTCGTGCGCACGCCCCGGATGCGGCTCTCCGGCCACGGCCACGTTCGATTACAACTACGGCGATCAGACGGTGTTCCTTGACGTTCTCGCCGACGAGGCGCACCCCGCCAACTACGACGTCTGTCGACGGCACGCCGACTCGATGACCGTCCCCAAAGGTTGGACGCTCGTCGACCGCAGGCGCGGTCCCGCCTCGCTGGCAGGACACCTCACCGCACCCTGAGATCGACGGTTCCTGCATGGGGATTTTGCGCCTCGGCCTCTAGGCTGACGCTATGAGTCCCGAAACTCCTCCTCCCCCGTCAGGATCCAATGAGAATCGCAACGGCGGTCGCTTCGGAGGAGACGGCGGATGGCCTCGGTGGACGATCCTCGTGCTGATCGCGGTCGTCGTCGGCGCGATCGGTCTTCAGTTCCTCGCCTCGTCGACTCCGAGTTCGTCGATCTCCTACGGCGAGTTCATCGACAAGCTGAACGCCAATCAGGTCAAGGATGCGACGTTCGACAACGCGAACGGCCATATCCCGGGAACGCTCAACGATGGCTCGAAGTTCTCCACCACTGGTCCGGTGAAGCCCACCGATGCCGATCAAGCGTTGTTCACCGAGAAGGGTGTCGAGTACTCGTCGCCCTCCGAGAGCATCTGGGGCACCCTCATCCCGCTGCTTCTCCCGGTGGCACTCCTCATCGGCTTCTTCATGTGGATGCAGCGCCGCGCATCGGGCCAGATGGGCGGGATCATGTCCATCGGCAAGTCGAAGGCGAAGACGTACTCCTCGGAGCGACCGGCCACGACCTTCGCTGATGTCGCCGGATACGAAGGCGTCAAGCAGGATGTCACCGAGGTCATCGACTTCCTC
>CAZMJK010000084.1:0-7059 GCA_964566555.1 uncultured Bifidobacterium sp.
CAGCCGCAAGCGCAAGCTCCTCGAGAAGCAGAAGGAGGGCAAGAAGCGCATGAAGAACATCGGCCGGGTCGAGGTGCCGCAGGAGGCGTTCGTCTCCGCCCTCCGGCTCGACGATTGACCGAGGATCCGCTGGCACTCTCGCCCCGGGACTGCTGATCGGCGAGGGGGACGGGTAGCATGACTGCGGGTGCACGTTGCCCGGCGTCTTTTCACTAGAGGTCCTCATGCTCGACGAACGCAAGGCCACAATCCTCCGGGCGGTGGTCGCCGAATACATCGAGACCGCCCAACCGGTGGGATCGGGCCATGTGGCGGCGTCGCCCGAGGTGAACGTCTCCTCGGCCACCGTCAGGAACGACATGGCCGCCCTCGAGGCCGAGGGGTACCTCGCTCAGCCCCATACGAGTGCCGGTCGGATCCCGACTGAGAAGGGGTATCGATTCTTCGTCGACCATCTGGGTGGGCCGGGGAAACTCGGAGCAACCGAAGCCCAACAGGTCCGGTCGTTCTTCAATCGGACACATGGCGAGAGGGAGCAGATGCTCTCCGACACGAGCCGCCTCCTCGCCTCGCTCACGCGTTATGCGGCGGTTGTGGTCGGACCGCAACACGAAGTGGCGACCATCAAGTCGGTCCAATTGGTGGCCCTCTCCGCCCGAATCGTTCTCGTCGTGCTGGTGCTCTCGAATGGTGCGATCGAAAAGCACAGCATCGAACTCAACGCGGAGACCGAGGAGTTGGTCGTCAACGCGGCGGCCGTTCGCTTGTCGTCGCTCCTCGTCAACCAAACCCTCTCCTCGGTGTCGACGGTCGATGTCGAGACGCTGCTCGTTGGTGAGGCCCCTGATGTCTTGCCTGTGCTTCGCGCCGCATTCACGGAACTGCAGGCCGATCATCGACACGATGACCAGGTCTTCATCGGCGGCACCTCCGACATGGTTGCGTCGTTCGACGCCGTTCGTACCGTGAGCGAGATCCTTCGCATCCTCGAACAGCAACTCGTGGTCGTCAGCCTGCTCGAGGACGTTCTCGACCGTGGACTCTCGGTCGCCATCGGACGTGAGACCGGGAATGAAGCACTTGCCGATTGTTCGATCGTCGTGGCTCCGTACATCGTCGATGGGGAGACCGCCGGATCGATCGGCGTTCTCGGTCCCACTCGCATGCATTACGACCAAGCGCTGTCGGCCGTCGCCGTCGTCGCCAATCGCCTGGGTCACACATTGAGCGAGGGCTGACGCGATGGCGGACTACTACGAACTCCTCGGCGTGGACCGGAACGCGTCGCCGGATGAACTCAAGCGGGCCTATCGGCAACGCGCTCGGGAACTCCACCCCGACGCCAACCCCGACGATCCGACCGCTGAAGCCCGATTCAAGGAGGTTGCGCTCGCCTACGAGACGCTCTCCGATCCGCAGCGCCGTCAGCAGTACGACCTCTACGGGGCGGCCGGTCCCCAGGGATCGTCACCGTTCGGTGGGGGCGGCCTCGGCGACATCTTCGACATGTTCTTCGCTGGGGGTTCTCCCTTCGGCGGTGCACAACCCAGTGGCCCACCGCGGGGTGCCGATGTCGAGGCGATCCTCGACCTCGAGTTCGCCGAAGCGATCTTCGGCTGCGAGGCACCGGTCTCCGTGCGCACGGCGGTGACCTGTGACGAGTGCGAGGGGTCGGGCGCCGATGTCGGGAGCGGTCCGATCACGTGCCCCGAGTGCGCAGGGGCGGGGCAGGTGCGACGGGTGCGTCAGTCGATTCTCGGTCAGATGGTGACGGCCGGTCCGTGTGGTCGATGTGGGGGATTCGGGACGATCATCGAACATGCCTGCCCTGTATGCGGCGGTGAGGGTCGGCGGCTCGATGACTGCACCTACACCGTCGACGTGCCCGCCGGCGTCGATACCGGATCCACACTGCGTCTGCCCGGTCGAGGGGCGGTGGGGCCGCGCAATGGAACGAACGGTGACCTCTACGTCCATCTGCGTGTCGCCGAGGACGAACGATTCATGCGACGCGATGATGACCTCATTCACGACCTGCCCATCGCCTTCACGCAAGCGACGCTCGGTGCGCAGATCGTTCTCGAGACACTCGATGGAGAAGAGGTCGTGCCGATCGAGCCCGGGACGACCTCAGGAAACGTTGTCCGATTCAGGGGCAAGGGCGTTCCGCACCTTCAGGGCCGCGGTCGCGGTGATCTGCTGGTTCGGCTCGTCATCGAGACCCCGGATGACCTCGATGATGAACAGCGTGCACTGCTCGAGAAACTCGCCGAACTCCGTGGTGAGAGCATCGACCCTCCGGAGCACGGTCTTTTGTCGAAACTCCGCGGCGCGTTCAAGTAGCACCATGCGAGCCGAATCGGAGGCACTCCCGAAGCGACCGGGTGGCACGGCCCCCCACGTCCTCGTCGCCGATGTCGCCGAGCCGGTTCTCGATGCAGACGACCTCCATCATGTGGTGAAGGTTCGACGGCTACGAGATGGAGATCTCGTGAGCGTCACCGATGGCCGGGGGGCGTGGCGATGGTGTGCGCTGCGTGGTGTCGGTCTCGAACCACTGACGGAACCGGTGTTCGTTCCTGTCTCGCGGCCCGAACTCTCCGTCGGCTTCGCCCTGGTGAAGGGCAGCAAACCGGAACTGGTGGTGCAGAAGCTCACCGAACTCGGGATCGATCGCATCCTTCCCTTCGTTGCCGATCGTTCGGTCGTGCGTTGGGAGGTCGAGAAGGCCGGCCGCAGTCACGATCGGTGGATCAAGGTGGCGCGAGAGGCCTCGCTGCAGTCCCGCCGAGTGTGGTTGCCGTCCATCGAACCCGTCGCATCGTTCGCCGATCTCGCGACGATGCACGGCGCGGTTCGAGCCGACCGAGACGGTGCGTCGCTCACGTCGCACCACACGACGGTGTTGATCGGGCCGGAGGGTGGATGGTCGCTGACCGAGTCCGACGCCATTCCGGCGGTCGGACTGGGCGACACCGTGCTGCGAGCCGAGACCGCTGCGATCGCCGCTGGAGTCCTCATGATGGCGCTCAGGGGAGCACCAGCATGACCGCCGGATTCGGGGTCTATCTCCACATTCCGTTCTGTTCGCGACGATGTGATTACTGCGCATTCGCAACATGGAGTGATCGTCACCACCTTCACGACGACTACCTCGATGCGTTGCAGACCGAAATTCTTCGAGCCATCGATGATGGGATGCCGATGGCGACGTCGATCTTCGTTGGTGGTGGGACACCCTCGTTGGTCGATCCCGAGCGGCTCGCTCGAATCATCGCCAGCGTTCCTCGTGCTGATGGAGTCGAAATCACCGTCGAGTGCAATCCTGAATCGGTGACAGCGAGGCACGTGTCGACCTATCGGTCTGCTGGTGTCAATCGTCTTTCGTTTGGCGTCCAGTCGATGTCGAGCGAGGTGCTCACGTCGCTCGGTCGCGACCACGACCCGCGCATGGTGGCTGGCGCCGTCGAGACGGCTCGCGGTGGCGGTATCGAGAGGTTGAACCTCGATCTCATCTACGGGGGAGCGGGGGAGACGATCGAGCAGTGGCATCACACGCTCACGGAGGTGATTGCGCTCGACCCCGAACACATCAGCGCCTATGCGTTGACCGTCGAATCGGGTACGCCGCTCGCTTCTGATCCTTCTCGCCATCCGAACGAGGATGATCAAGCCGACAAGTACCTCATGGCCGATCGGCTTCTCTCCGAGGCTGGATTCGAGAACTACGAGATTTCGAACTGGTCCAAACCCGGCCAGCAGTGCGAACACAACCTGCTCTACTGGCGCCAAGGCGACTACCGGGGGTTGGGCTGTGGCGCTCACTCGCATGCGGCCGGTCGGAGATGGTGGAACGTGAGAACGCCGGAGCGATTCATCGAGCGGATCGCCGAGGGTCGGCCGGCGGAGGCGGCGTCGGAGGAGCTCGATGGCGATCGTCAGCGCATCGAGGGTCTGCAGCTCTCGCTTCGAACGAACCGAGGCGTCCCCGTGGGCTCGTTGTCCTCCGATGACCTCGAACTCCTCGGACCGCTCGTGACCGTCGAGAACGAGTCGGTGGTCCTCACTGCTGAGGGTCGACTCCTGGCCAACGAAGTCGCAGTCCGTTTGCGGTGACCGATGGCGGAACCGAACCATTACGAAGTCCTCGGCGTTGCCCGCTCGGCAAGTCGCGAGACCATTCGCAAGGCCTACATCGCCGTCGCCCGCTCCTCGCATCCGGATCGGCGATCCGGATCGACCGCGCAGGTAGCGAACGCCGATGCACGTATTCGCGCCGCCAACGCCGCGTGGAACGTTCTTCGCGATCCTGACAAGCGTCGGGAGTACGACCTGACGTTGCGAGAGCATCAGGTGGCCGCGCCGCCGAGACCGACGCGGCCCGATCTCTCCGATGATCGGCCGCCTCCTCCTTCGGGGATCGTCGTCTCGGCCCACACCGCACCGCTGTGGAAGTGGGGCCCCATCGCCGTGGCGATCGCCATCGGCGCGGCATTGCTGATCGGCAGCGCGTACGCGACCTCGAGGGATTCGACCCCATCGAGTTCGGTGCCAGTGACAACTCCGCAGTACACGCCTGGAACATGTGTCCTCATCGTGGCTGGTCCCAACGGCAAGATCGCGCAACCCGCGGAATGCGACCGTCAGTTCGCCGCCGCCATCGATTCGGTGGTTGATTCTCCGAGGCCCTGTCCACCCCTGACGGCAACGGTTCCGCTGTACGACGGCAAGACCACTTTGTGTCTCCGGCAACCCTGACGGTGTGTTTGAGGGTTGTGCCCCGTCGTGACAACATCGCCCACACACTCAGGGGGGAATGCCATGACCTATGAACGAATCCTCGTCGACGAGCCCGCGCCCATGGTGCGGCGGATCACGTTGAATAATCCCGACAAGCGAAATCCTCTCGGCGCAACGATGCGTCGCGAGATCATGCATGCGCTTCGGGCTCATGATGTCGATGACAGCGTTCGCGTCACCATCATCAGGGGAGCAGGGAAGTGTTTCTCGGCGGGGTACGACCTCGCGGGAAGCCCCACCGACGGTGAACCGCCGGCCTATCAGGCGGCTGACGGACTCGGCAGTTACCCGCGTGAGGTCACCGAGACATGGATGAGCATCTGGGATCTCGCCAAGCCGGTCATCGCGCAGATCCACTCGTACTGTCTGGCAGGAGGTACCGAACTCGCCACCGGGTGCGACCTCGTCTACGTCGCCGATGACGCACGAATCGGGTACCCGGCAGTGCGATTCGGGACGCCCGACATGCAGTGGCACGCATGGCTGCTCGGGCCCAAGTTGGGCATGGAACTGATGCTCACCGGCGATTGGATCTCGGGAATCGAGGCGGCCCAATCGGGTTTTGCGACTCGGTCGTATCCCGCCGAAGAACTCGAGGAGAGGGTGCTCGAGAAGGCGTCACGCATCGCGATGATCCCCACTGACATCGCCCAGATCAACAAGCGCACGGTGCATCGCGGTATGGCCGTCATGGGATTCCCGACAGCGATCCGTCAGGGCACCGAACTGTGCGCTCTCACGATGGGGACCGAAACCTTCCAAGCGTTCATCGCCGAGAAGGATTCCGAGGGCGGTCTGACCGGGGCGCTGTCCAAACGTGATGCAAAGTTCGGGGACTATCGAACCTCTCAGACCTGACGCCTCAGGCCGACGCTGTCTTGGACCCGACGCGGTTGCGCGGGTCGATGTGAATCGCAGTTAGTACCAACGCTGCGGCGAGCAGGGTCGATCCGACGCGGGTGAGGATCGATCCATCGAGTGGGTAGCCGACCAGGTGGAAGAGGAAGAACGTGAAGCAGGTGATCCCGGTGACGGCGATGGCATAGTTCGGCGCGAGGAATGCCAAGACGACGTAGCAGGCGATACCGATCATGGCGAGGGATTCACCGCTCGTGGCCGGTGTCAGCGCGATCAGCGAGCCGGCGATGGCGACACCGAACAGTGTCCCGGCGACACGAAGCGTGACCTTCTCCACGGTTCCATCCCGATCAGGTCGTGAGATCCACGCAACGGTCATCGGGATCCAGTACGAGTGGGGGAAGGTGAGAAGTTCCTCCAACGCCGTTGCGATCATGATGACGACCGAAAGTCGAATCGAGTGAAGGACGAACTCATCGGTCCAGTGCAGGTGTACTCGAGTTCGTTCCCAGGCTCGTCCATCGAGCATCTCGCCACGCATCTGGGGTGACCGGCGGAAGAGTGAGCGAAGCGCGAACTCACCGAACACCGTCGCCATCATCAAGAGTGCACCGAGGAGCATCAAGAGGGTATTGGACTTCCAGTCGAGGAGGTCGATCGGGGAGCCCGAGAAGATCGTGAACACGACGAGCCCCAGAACGCCTGCGGTCATGGCCGGGATCCCGGCGGCACCGGCGAAGCCACCGATCAGCGCGGCGATGCCGCCGAAGAGGATGTGGAGCACGATGCTGTCCGAGACGAGGCAACCGGCTGCGGTCCCAACGGTCACAGCGAACGCGGCGGCCGTCATGGAAGTGGCCCGACGCTGTAGTGAACTCCCTCGATCAGCGATCGCGGCAAAGAGCATGCCCACGCCGAGCGGGAGAAGAGCTCGAACATCGTGATGGTGATAGGTGACCGTCAGGGCCACGAAGATGAGCACGGCGGACCGAATGGGCCGGACGTGTTCGAAGATGCTGAGGTCGGTTCGTATCGCGGTCTGGAACGATCGACGAAGGAGATCCACGGGGGGATCGTAGGGGAGTGGATCTCGGGCTCAGCGCCTCTTGCGCCGCTACCGTTGGTGGGGAGTACGAAGTCCGTCTGCTTCACACCATCGGTGGGAGCGGCGGTGGCATTTGGGAGGAACGATATGGGCACGCAACGAGCATCAGTACGCAGGAATCGTCGCCGTCGGGTCGTCGGCCTCGGCGCGGCGCTGCTCCTTCTGGGCGGGTTCGCAGCAGGTTGTGGTTCGGATTCGAAATCAACGTCAGCACCAGAGTCGACCTCGACCTCCACTGTCGTTGCCTCGTCGAGTAGTTCCACGACGACGACTGCGTCGAAGGGCGGTTCATTGAC
>CAZMJK010000084.1:7069-7474 GCA_964566555.1 uncultured Bifidobacterium sp.
CTTCGAAGGCACCGGAAGGAATGGACGTCTGGGCGGTCGGCCCCAATGACTTCGGTGGCGTCGTGGGCACGCGGTATTCGTACGTCTGCACCGCGAACGGTGATGACACGTTCGCCGTTTGGGGAACCGGTCCATTTACGGATGACTCGTCGATCTGCGCTGCTGCGGTGTTCGCCGGTCTCATCACCTCTGCGAAGGGGGGCACCGTCTCCCTCGAGGTCCAGAACGGTTCCTCGACCTACGGGAGTGGAACCGCGAATGGGGTGACGACCAACGACTACGGAAGTTGGCCGACGCAGTTCGTCTTCCTGAACTAGGACACCGGTACGCCGTGGGCTGATGACGCCCACGGCAGACGGGCTCGGATGGTGGGCGATACTGGACTCGAACCAGCGACCCCTGCCG
>CAZMJK010000085.1:0-4979 GCA_964566555.1 uncultured Bifidobacterium sp.
TCTTGGCCGGTGCCTTCTTGGCGACGCGCTTCTTGGTTGCGCGCTTCTTGGCCGGTGCTGCCTTCTTCGCGGTGCGCTTCTTGGCGGGAGCCGCCTTCTTCGCGGTGCGCTTCTTCGCGGGTGCCTTCTTGGCCGCCCGCTTCTTCACTGCTGCCATTTTCGCCTCCTCGGCGTCTTCATGGTTTTGTGTAGTGGTACCAACAACAGCTGCATGAATCGCTACTGAAGTGCACGCCGCACGTGGATCGTGAGGACGATGCGTGCAAAACGGTAGTCACATCGCGCAACGAAATGGTGAATCCGTTGTGTTTCGCGCATGGTGATGAGTGTTTCGAGTTACGGAAGTTGACCGAGTTACTCGTGTGCGATGTCGTGACGTACGCGTTCGAACTGCACGTCGGACAACGCGTTTCACCTTCGTTCACGCCACCAGCGAAGGTTTTCCACAGGCAGTTTCCCGTTGTGCCATATGGGATTTCTCCGTTTTTCCCCCTTTCATGCGCGAAAGCGCTCGAGTGCATCGTGCGTGGCATCGATTCGTCTCGCAATGAGTGCATCGCACGTCGCGATCATGTGCGTCAACCTTCGGAAGCGGCGTGCGTCGTACTGTTCGCGGCATGAGTGAAATTCCTCGAAATGGAGAAGAGGAGTGCACGGAACTTCTCCAGGCGCTCATTCGGAACGCGTGCGTCAATGACGGAACCGTTGAATCCGGTGGCGAGATTCGGAGTGCGTCGGTGCTCGAATCCTTCCTCGAAGGACCCGGGCTCGATCTCGAGACGTTTGATGCGGCGCCGGGTCGACGAAGCCTCGTTGCGCGTATCGAAGGCTCCGATCCGACGGCTCCGACACTCCTACTGATGGGCCACACCGACGTGGTTCCCGTCAACCCCGATCACTGGACGCACGATCCCTTCGGTGGCGAACTCATCAATGGTGAGGTGTGGGGTCGGGGAGCGATCGACATGCTGAACATCACGTCGTCGATGGCCGTGGCGTTCAAGCGGTTGGCGCGTTCGGGGTTCACTCCTCGAGGCACCCTGGTCTATCTCGCGGTCGCTGACGAGGAGTCGAACGGCGTCTACGGCGCCGAGCATCTCATCGCCCATGAGCGTGATGCCGTGATGGCCGACTACGTGATCACGGAGTCGGGCGGCATTCCTCTGCCCAGCCCCAACGGACTGAAGCTGCCAGTTCTGGTCGGGGAGAAGGGCCTCTTCGGACTTCGCATCAAAGTCGGAGGTACGGCCGGTCACGGCTCGCAGCCGTACAAGACCGATAACGCCCTGCTCACCGCCGCCGAGGTCGTGCGGCGGATCGGCGAGTTCCAGCCGGAAACGCATATCCACGAGATCTGGCGCCGATTCATCGAGTCGATGGGGTACCCCGACGAGATCACGGGGCCCCTGCTCTCGGTCGATGGTCTCGACGACATCCTCGAGCACCTTCCAGTGGCGATGGCCCGCCAGTTCCACGCCTGCACCCACACGACCTTCGCACCCACGGTGATCCGAGGAGGTTCGAAGCTCAACGTGATCCCCGATTCGGTGGAACTCGATGTCGATATCCGAACGCTTCCCGGGCACGATGCGCACATGGTGATGGCGGAGCTGCGGATGGCCCTCGGTGATCTCGCCGATGCGGTGACGTTCGAACAACTCAATGATGATGCGGCGAGTTCGTCTCCGACGGACACGCCGCTCTGGGATTCGCTCGCTCGCGTCACCCAACAGTGGTATCCGGGATCGGAGACCGTTCCCTTCCTCACGGTTGGTGCCACCGATGCGCGATTCTTCCGACGTGCCGATCGGATCGCGTACGGATTCGGTTTGTTCAGCGAGAACCTGACGTTTGAGGATTTCGGTCGAATGTTCCACGGCGACGACGAGCGCATCGACACGCGGTCATTGGGGCTCTCCACCGAGATGTGGGAAGCCGTTGCTCATGACATGTTGACCAGCCGAGACGGCTGAGCATTCGCAGGCCCGGCTCAGATGTCGCCGAGGGCGGCTTCCATGAGATCGGCAACCTCGGCGTGGTGGATGGCGGAGGATCCCGTGGCGGGGCTGGCCGATTCCTGACGACTCACGCGACGGATGCGGTGGGTGTCCTCGTGCGCCTCGTAGAGGCGACCCTTGATGTGGTTCCAAGCACCCATGTTCTCGGGTTCCTCCTGGAGCCACACGATCTCGTCGGCGTTTGCGTACTTCTCGACGATTCGAGCGACATCGGCGTAGGGCCAAGGGTAGAGCTGCTCGACCCGAGCGATGGCGACGGGAGCACCTCGCTCGTCGCGCACGGCCTGAGCCTCGACGCCGATCTTTCCCGAGGCGAACACGATGCGTCGCACTGTCGCGGGATCAGACACGCCGTTGTCATCCAGAACTTCCTCGAACGAGCCATGGATGAGATCGCTCACCGGGGACCGGGTGCTCTTGGCCCGCAGGAGCGACTTCGGCGTGAACACGACGAGGGGCTTGCGGAGATCGCGGCGAACCTGACGACGAAGGAGATGGAAGAACTGGGCTGCGGTGGTGGCGTTGCAGACCTGGATGTTGTCGCCGGCCGACAGGGTCAGGAACCGTTCGATCCGGGCCGAGGAGTGCTCGGGCCCCTGGCCTTCGTAGCCGTGGGGGAGAAGGAGGACGAGACCCGAGGTCTGACCCCACTTGTCCTCGGCGGCAACGAGGAAGTTGTCAATGATGACCTGCGCCCCATTCATGAAATCGCCGAATTGGGCCTCCCACACGACGAGAGCGTCCTTGTTCACCACCGAGTAGCCGTATTCGAAACCGAGCACGGCGAATTCGGACAGGAGCGAGTCGTAGATCCAGAACCGAGCGTCGTTCCGAGACGCGTCGGCGAGGGGGATGTAGACCGAACCGTTGTCGTAATCGATCAGTGCGGCGTGGCGGTGGGAGAACGTGCCGCGTCGAGAATCCTCGCCCGAGACGCGGACCGAGGTCCCTTCGAACAGGAGCGTTCCGAAGGCGAACGCCTCACCGAGTGCCCAGTCGACCTCGCCGTCCTCCACATACATCTTGTGGCGACCCTCGAACTGCTTGGCCAGTTTCGGATGGACGGTGAAGCCTTCGGGAACGTGTTCGATGGCGGCGAACACGGCGTCGAGTTCGTCCTTCGAAACGCCGGTCTCGACATGGGGGAGGACGCCGGTGAAGACGCGCTCGGGAGCGTGCTCCAATGGCGGCGGGGCGTCATGTGATCGCGTTTCGTCGAGCGCGACTTGGAGCTGGGCTTGGAAATCGTCGAGCGCTGCTTCAGCTTCCTCGAGGGAGATGTCGCCGCGACGCATGAGCGCCTCGGTGTAGAGCTTGCGCACCGAACGGGTCTCGTCGATCCGCTTGTACATGAGGGGCTGCGTGTAACTCGGGTCATCGCCTTCGTTGTGTCCGTGACGGCGGTAGCAGACCATGTCGATCACGACATCGCGGTTGAAGGCGCGGCGATAGTCGAACGCCAATCGTGCTACCCGAACCACTGCCTCGGGGTCATCGCCATTCACGTGGAAGATGGGGGCCTGCACCATCTTGGCCACATCGGTCGAATAGACCGAAGAGCGCGCCTCGGAGGGCGCGGTGGTGAAGCCGACTTGGTTGTTGATGATCACGTGGATGGTGCCGCCGACGCGGTAGCCGGTGATCTCGGACAGGTTGAGCGTCTCGGCCACGATTCCCTGTCCGGCGAATGCGGCATCGCCGTGGACGAGGATGGGGAGTACCGGGTAATCGCCCGGGGGTTCGATCTGGTCCATCTTCGCCCGTGCCATGCCCACCACGACCGGGTTGACCGCTTCGAGATGTGATGGGTTGGCGGCGAGTTCGACCTCGATGGTGTTGCCGGAGGGACTCGTGAAGATCCCGGTCTGTCCGAGGTGGTACTTCACATCGCCGGAGCCCTGGATCGATTCAGGGTCGATGTTGCCTTCGAACTCGGTGAAGAGCTGCTCGTACTTCTTGCCGACGATGTTGACGAGCACGTTGAGGCGACCACGATGGGCCATCCCGATGACTGCGGATTCCATCGACGCGTCGGCGGCCGAGGAGAGGAGCGAATCGAGCAAGGGAATGGCCGACTCCGCACCCTCGATGCCGAACCGCTTCTGGCCGAGGTATTTGGTGCCGAGGAAGCGCTCGAGTGCTTCCGCTGCATTGAGGCGTTCGAGGATGCGGCGCTTCTCCTCGATCGAGAGTTCGAACTTCACGCCCTCGACCTGTTGTTGGATCCACGCCTTCTGGGCCGGATCCTGAATGTGCATGTATTCGATGCCAATCGTTCGGCAGTAGGCCGAATGCAGGACATCGAGAATCGACGCAAGTGTCATGCGGTCCCGACCGGCGAGACCGCCGGTGAGGAATTCGCGGTCGTAATCCCAGATCGTGAGTCCGTACGCCGCGGGATCGAGTTCGGGGTGGAGATGATGTTCGGTGAGATCGAGTGGATCGAGATCGGTGTCGAGATGACCTCGCACTCGATACATGTTGATCAGTGCTCGGACCTGGAGGTTCTTCTCGAGCATCAATTGCTCGTGGTCGTTGGGGTTGACGTCACGGGCCCAATCGACGGGCTCGTAGGGGAGTCCGAGGGATTCGAAGATGTCTTCGTAGAACCCGTGCTCACCCATGAGCAGTTCCTGGATCCTCTTGAGGAAGAGGCCCGACTCGGCGCCCTGGATGATCCGATGGTCGTAGGTCGAGGTCATCGTCATGACCTTGGACAGGCCGAGCGATGCGATCGTGGCCGGGTCGGCGCCGCGGAACGCGATCGGGTAATCCAGCGAACCGACGCCGACGATCACGCCTTGTCCGGGCATGAGGCGGGGCACCGATTGCAGCGTGCCGATCGTTCCCGGGTTGGTGAGCGTCACGGTGACGCCGGCGAAATCGTCGGGCGACAGCTTGTTGGAGCGGACTTTGCGAACGAGTTCTTCGTAGGACTCGTAGAACTGGGCGAAGCCGAGC
>CAZMJK010000085.1:4989-7462 GCA_964566555.1 uncultured Bifidobacterium sp.
AGCGCCTGTGCGTTCTTGATGCACGGAACGAGCAGCGATCGGCTTCCGTCGTTCTTCTCGACGTCGACGGCAAGGCCGAGTCCGATGTTCTCGCTGCGCACCACGTAGGGCTTGCCCTCGGCGTCGGTGGTGAACGACGAGTTCATCACGGGCGTCGAGTCGGCGATCGCTCGAACGATGGCGTAGCCGATGATGTGGGTGAAGGAGACCTTCCCGCTGCGGCTCCGAGACAGGTACCCGTTGATCGACTTGCGATTGACCTCGAGCAGTTTCGTCGGAATCTCGCGGAACGAGGTGGCCGTCGGTACCTCGAGACTCGCTTCCATGTTCGACACGATGCGAGCGGCGGCACCGCGCAGAGGCGTGCCCTCGGGGGCGGCGGTCGTTGATCGGGAGGCTTCGGATGGTGCAGGTGCGCTCGGTGCCACCGCCGGTGGAGCGAAGGGCGGGGCCGGCGCCGGGGCGCTCGTCGTGCCGGGGGAGGAGTTGGAGAAGAACTCTCGCCAGCTCTCACTCACCGATGATGGGTCGGTGCGGAACTGCTCGAACATCTCGTCGACGAGCCACGCGTTGGGTCCTGCGATGGGGGAAGCAGAGTCATCAGCCACGTCGGACGACTCTATCGGCGGCGCCGCAGCCCCGTGTCAGTGAGGGGGCGGATTCGGGCCGGTAGATTCGGCGACCGTGCTGCGAATCGTGACGTGGAATGTGAACTCGCTGAAGGCTCGGCTCCCGCGGGTGGAGAGCTGGCTTTCGGAGAACGGGCCCGAGGTCATCTGTCTGCAGGAGACCAAGATGAAGGACGAGGCCTTCCCCGCCGCGGTGTTCGAGGCGATGGGGTACGAGACGGCCCACCACGGTCAGGGGCAGTGGAATGGCGTGGCCATCCTCTCCAAGGTGGGGCTCGAGGACGTCGTCGCCGGCTGGGACGACGACGGACCGGAAGACACCGATGCCCGGATCCTCTGGGCCACCTGTGGCGGGGTTCGGGTGGCGAGCGTGTACGTACCCAACGGGCGCGCCCTCGATGACCCTCACTACACCTACAAGCTCGGATGGCTGGATCGCCTCCGCGCGAGGCTCGATCGTCGGGAGGACCCTTCGACGGATCTGGCGATCTGCGGTGACTACAACATCTGCCCCGACGACCGCGACGTCTGGAGTCCGGAGGCGTGGGTGGGGAACACGCATGTCAGCGAACCGGAGCGGGCGCGATTGCGCGAACTCGAGTCGTGGGGTCTGGAGGACGTGTACCGCCGCCATCACGCCGAAGGCGGTCTGTACTCGTTCTGGGATTACCGAGGCGGCGATTTCCACCAGGGGCGCGGCCTTCGCATCGATCTCATCATGGCGACCGCCTCGCTCGCCGCGCAGTGCACCGACGCGCGGGTCGATCGTGATGCCCGCAAGGGCGAGAAGCCGAGCGACCACGCGCCGGTGATCGCGGAGTTCGAACGATGAGCGACCGACCCCCGATCGATATCACCAATGTGTTCGGCGTGGGAGGACACGGCTGGGAATCTCCCGAGCTCCGAGCGGTCACGCCCCAACAGCAGGCGGCCCGCGACGTCGCCGATGCGCTGCGGCGACTGGCCCGATCACTGGAGACCACCTCGGCCAGCGTCGAGGAACTCGATGGTCTCGCCGCGACGATCGATGGGCTCACTGAAGCACTCGCCGGGAGCGATGGCACCCGCTCGGTCGATGGCGACGCTCCGGCGGTCGTGTATCAGGCGCATCGCCTTCGGGAACGCAGCCCGTTCATCGGTCGGGCCAATCCGGTCGCCCTGCCACTCGTCGTCGAATTCGTCGAGGACGGGATCGACGCCGTGGCGAACTTCAGCACGTTGTACGAGGGTCCGCCGGGATGTTTGCACGGTGGCTACATCGCCGGGATCTTCGATGAGGTGCTCGGTGCTGCCCAGACCCTCGCCGGGCAAGCCGGCATGACCGGCCGCCTCACCGTGCACTATCGGAGTCCGACGCCGTTGAACACCGACCTTCATCTTCGTGCCCGGTTGGAGTCGGTGAATGGCCGCAAGATCGTGTGCAAGGGGACGTTGCACGCCGGCGATCGACTGTGCGCGGAAGCCGAAGGACTCTTCATCGCCGTCGACCCGAACAAGTTGTTGGAGTTTGCGGGCGACTGAGGCGAGTGTCAGTCAGCGAGGTGGTCTGCGATGACGCGCAGGATCTCGTCGCCGAATTTCGACACCTTGACCTCGCCCAATCCGAAGATCGAACGCAACGCGACCGGTGTCGTGGGTTTGTGGATCGTGAGCTCGGCGAGGGTGTGATCGTTGCAGACGACGAACGCCGGGACATCGGCGGATTTGGCGCGATCGGACCGCCACTGCCGGAGCGCGTCGAACAACTGATGGTCGGCGGCGTCGATGGAGTCGGGGTAGCTCCCCCTGCGTCGGGCCGCGCCCGCGCGCGTGGTAGTGGCGGAGCGTGGTCGGGTGGTGCGACC
>CAZMJK010000086.1:0-3565 GCA_964566555.1 uncultured Bifidobacterium sp.
ACCGAAGCGCGGATGGAACTCGTCGACGTCGTCACCTCGAACGCCACGGTCGAGGCCGCGCTCGGTCTTGCTGCTGCCGTCGAGGCACGATCCGAGCACCCGATCGCCGCGGCGGTCGTCGCCGGTGCGGCGGCCCGCCTCCCCGATTCCGCCGCAGCGACCACGGTCGCCGAGTTCGAGAACCTGCCCGGGCGCGGCGTCACCGCTCATGTCATCAACGACGCCGGCGACCGTTTGGTCGTCGGTGTCGGACGACTGACGCTGTTCGAACGCTCCGATTCGAGTCTGGATGCGGCTCGGCGCGCGGCGGAGGAGAAGGGTCACACCGCAGTCGTTGCCGGGTGGGCGATGAACGAGAACGAGCCATTGACCGCCCATGCCGTCCTCGTCATCGCCGATCGGGTGAAGCCCACGAGCGCCGAAGCTGTTGCCGAATTCCACGACCTGGGCCTCGAAGTTGTTCTGCTCACCGGCGACAACCGACGTGTCGCCGAAACGATCGGGAAGGACGTAGGCGTCGACCGCATCGTGGCCGAAGTGCTTCCCGCCGACAAAGTCGCTGAGGTCCGTCGTCTTCAGGAAGAGGGGTGCACCGTGGCTATGGTCGGCGACGGAATCAACGATGCGCCGGCACTCGCGCAGGCCGACCTCGGCATCGCCATCGGAACAGGAACTGATGTGGCCATCGAAGCGAGCGACCTCACGATCGTGAGCGGTGACCTTCGTGCCGCCGCCGACGCCATCGCCCTGTCGCGTCGAACCCTGTCGACCATCAAGGGCAACCTCTTCTGGGCGTTCGCCTACAACGTCGCCGCCATTCCCCTTGCGGCGTTCGGCGTGCTCAACCCGATGATCGCTGCGGGAGCGATGGGCTTCTCCTCCGTCTTCGTCGTCACCAATTCACTGCGGCTTCGCCGATTCGACGGCGTTCGTCGCTCCACCCATTGAAGGACTCGCCATGACAACCCACACGTATTCGGTTCCCGGGATCTCCTGCGGTCATTGCAAGAGTGCGATCGAAGCGGAACTCACACCGATCGCCGGCGTTGAAAGCGCGGTTGTCGATATCGAGGCGAAGACCGTCACAGTGATCGGCGATGTCTCCGAAGACGTCGTTCGCTCGGCCGTCGACGAGGCCGGCTACGAGGTCGCCGGCATCATCTAACGAAGCCGATCTCGCACCCCGCTTCGCATCAACCTGCGAATTTCGGTGCAGCTCGATTCGTGTTGAGGAGGGCGTACAACTCTCCGTGATCAACCCACCCAAGGCCGCTGGCGAGGTCGTACCCGGTCTGCGCTGAGTAGACGCCTACGAGATGGGCATCGTTGTCTCCCAGCACGACGTCGACGATCGTTCGACGTTCTTCGGCGGTTCCATTCGCAAGTTTGTGCAACAACGGAGCGACAAATCCCAGTCGCTTCCCGCCATTCGCGGCACGAGCCGCCGATTGAAGCGCAAACGAAGCTGCAGTGAGTGGTGTCGACGCCGAAGTTCCTCCGACAGTCATCCACTGACCTTGGTAGGCGAGGAAGTACCCGGGGAATTCATCAGCGAATGCAGCGACGTCGGGAACCGGTCGATACTGACCCGACCCGACCTGTGGCTCCCATGGCTGACGAGCGAACTGCTGGCTCACACCCCCGCCACCACTTCCGATGATTCCGATCTGGGGCAGAGGAGCGATGAAAAAGTTTCGATCGTTCCACACACCCGATGAAGCGATGTGGTTGTCGGCCGTCAACGTGAGATTGGTACCCCCAACCGCGGTGACCCAACGACTCGATGCAGGAAACTGGGCCTCCACCGCGAGATTGGGCGCACCGGGCCCGTTCGGGTAACAGCCAGTGGAACCGGTATCGCCGCTCGAAACGAACGACCCGATTCCCGACACGACTCCAGTAGCAACGACCTGGTCGAACAATCCGATCATGAGCTGATAGGCCGGATCCCCCTGAAAAGCTGCGGATTCGCAGTTGCCGAAACTGGCGGTAATGACATCTGTCGCCACGCCGCCTGTGCGAGAAGCGTCCATTGGTGCTGCGAAAAGTTGGAGGTACTGACCGACAAGGGTTGGGAGCGTGGGCTCCACGCCGAACCAATCGATGCGATCGGCCTCAGGGGCGATGGACAACACCGTTTGAATATCGAGCGTGGTCTCGTCGGACGAAGCGGGATCGAAGACGGGATTCCCGATGAGGTGGTTCGTCACCGGGGTTCCGTGCAACCCGAAACAATTTCGCCATGCGTCGATGTCGGCGGGCAAGTAGGTCGCGAAATCGACGATGGAAATCCGTGCCCCTTTGCCCCGATGTCCGTCGTCCCAGAGGTGATCGATTCCGTACGCTGTCCGAAGTTGCGCGGGCGAGAGCCCGATGCGATACGCCGGATCTCCTGGAGTGAGACTCTCGGCGGCGGCGCACGCTTCGGTGGCGGTCCCGGTTCGCCATGGGGTTCCACCGGCCGCCGGTTGCACCTGAAGTGAACTCGGTTGGAACTCCGTCAATCCCGGCTGAGGTTCCTGCGCAGGAACAAACTGCTGATTCGAGGACGTATCCCACAACAGCGTCACTCCCCCGACCCGATCAATTGCTTCATCAAGCGAATCGACCAGCGTCGTCACCACCGTGGATGGCGTCAGGAGAACCAAGTTGGCCGGCGCTTGAGCCAACGCATAAGCGCCAATCGTTGCTCCGAGCATCTGCTGCACAACCGAAATCGGAACCGATGCAGTGGCAAACGCGCGAGTGGCATCGACGTCAACCGAAACCGATCGGGCAGCAAACCAATTCACAACGAGAGCGACCTGTGCGTCGGTCGCGTTGTAGATCGCCGCATTTTCCGCAACGGGCCGATACTCGCCGTAGCGGGGAGAAGTCGGATCAGACACCTCGAGGGCTCGATGTTCAAGCGCCGAACGATCCGAACGGAATCCAAGAACCATCGGAAGAGGAGTGGACAGCGGAATCATCGATGTCGGCGTCAATGTGTCCTGCGCCCACGCCGCGGCATTTACCGGGCCTACGACACCGAAATCCACGATCTGCGTGGCGCTCACCGGCCGAGAGAGTCCAGTCAACGAACCAACAAAGAGTCCAGCGAGAAGGAAAATTGCCAACAACGTTCGAATCGACACAGCCAACCAACGCGCCACTGGAACCCCTTGCTCGAACTCAACCCGACGGTACTTCAGAAAATCGATTCAGACCGTTCCGTCGATGAGTCGTGATCGGATCTCGACAGCGCGTTCCTTCACCGAGTCGAGGTCCTTCAGTTTCCTCATCGAGCCGAGTTGATTTCCGAGTCGGTGGTTCGACCGGAGGGCGGACTCGTTCCGTGACAGGAAATCCCAATAGAGAGTGGTGAAGGGACATGCATGTTCACCGATGCGCTTGGTGGGATCGAATCGACATTCCCCGCAGTGATCGCTCATCCGGTTGATGTACGCGCCGCCCGACGCGTAGGGCTTCGTCGCCATTCGTCCGCCGTCGGCGTACAACGCCATTCCGATCAGATTGGGCAACATCACCCATTCGGCGCCATCGATGAACGACTTCCACATCCATT
>CAZMJK010000086.1:3582-7395 GCA_964566555.1 uncultured Bifidobacterium sp.
GCACTCGGTCGGACACCGGAGGTGAGCGAGAGGTTTCCGAGGATCATGAGCCGCTCGATGTGATGAACCCACGCCCGGTCGTCGATGCCGCTCACGGTGTGCGCGACACAGGCCATCTCGGTGGGACCTCCCATGAATGCAGCCGGAAGCGGTGCCGTGGCCTGAAGCGCATTCGCCGTGCGGTACTCCGGCATCCACAACCAGTAGAGGCCCCACACGTACTCACGCCAACCGATGACCTGGCGGATGAATCCCTCGGCCGACGCGATCGGGACACGTCCCTCGCGGAAGGCCGAGTGGGCGGCATCGACGACCTCGCTCGGATGCAGAAGCCCGATGTTCAGATAGGGACTGAGCGCCGAGTGCGCCATCTTCCATTCCGAGGACAACACCGCGTCCTCATGGGGACCGAAGAGCGGGAGCACTTCGTCGATGAACTGCTGAAGGCGCGCCAACGCCCCTGCGCGAGTGGTCGCCCACAGTCCCTCGGGTGCAGCTCCGAACGAATGTGGTGCTCGTCGGGCGATATCGGCGATCACTCGCGCGTCGATCCCATCGAGTGGGTCGACCATCGGCGAGGGCCATGAACGACCGTCCTTCGGCGGCGGTTCGCGATTCTCCGAATCGAAGTTCCATTTGCCCCCCACCGGTTCGTCGCCATCCATCAGCACATCGAGTCTCGTACGCTGCCAGCGGTAGAAGTCCTCCATCTTGAGGCTCTTGCGCGTTCCCGCCCACGCGGCGAACTCCTCAGCGCCACACAGGAACTGATCGTTGGCGACGATCTCGACCTCGAGTTCGCGCAACATCGCTCGACCATCGAACGACATCGGTGACATCGCCGTCACGCGATCGGGTGCGAACTCGGCTCGATGGGCACGAAGACCGGCCCGTAGGGACGGAGCGTGGCGATAGTCCACGGAGAAACCCTCCGCCCGCAGCTCCTCGGCGAAGCGGCGCATCGAGGCGAGAACGAAATGAAGTCGTTGTCGATGCCATCGCCCCGTTGCGACCTTGGCGTCACTCTCAACCATGAGGATGCGCACCTTGCCGGGTCGCAGGCCGCGCAACGCACCCCCATCACGCCGAAGTTGATCGCCCAGCACCCAAACGGTGTCCACGGGTCGAAACTAGGCGTTCAGGACGTTGAAGGTGGAGCCGAATGCTGACGGATCCACGCATGCATCGCGATCCCTGCCGCCACTCCGACATTGATCGATCGGGTGGAACCGAACTGGGCGATGGAACAGACCATCGTCGAGGCGTCACGGGCCGCGTCGCTCAGGCCCGGGCCCTCCTGACCGAAGACGAACAGTGTTCGCTCGGGAAGTGATGCGGTTTCCAGCGGCACCGCACCCGGAACGATGTCGATGCCGACGACATCGAGTTGATGTTCGATCGACCATGCCAACAATGCTTCGACGTCAGCGTGATGATGAACGTGCATGTACTTGTCGGTGACCATCGCGCCGCGACGATTCCAGCGCTTCTTGCCCACGATGTGAACGGCCTCGGCATTGAAGGCGTTCGCGGTGCGCACGACCGTGCCGATATTGAGATCGTGCTGCCAATTCTCGATGGCCACATGAAATGGGTGTCGGCGGGTGTCGAGATCGGCGACGATCGCTTCGTTCGACCAATAGCGATACCCGTCACTCACGTTTCGACGATCACCGTTCTTCAGAAGTTCCTGATCCAAACGGGGATCATCCGGCCACGGAAGCGGATGGGGACCGACACCGACCTCGCGTTCCGAGCGATCGACGAACTCGTCGCCGTTCACCGATTCACCCATCTGGACCTACCGACCGAGAAGTGCGGAACCGCCCGCGTCGTCCAGCAGGAAGCGAGCCAGTGATCGACCGACCGCCTCGCCGTCGATCGGTTGACAACGTTGCGATTCCCGAAGCACCGTCGATCCATCGGGAGCGGCCACGAGTGCGTCGACGACGAGTGCATCGCCGTCGATACGTGCCAACGCCCCGACGGGAAGGTCGCAATCGCCGCCCAGTTCGGCGAGGAAGGCTCGTTCGGCGTTGACACAGACACGACTCGATTCGTGGTCGAGCGCCGAAAGCAATTCACGAGTTGCGTGATCCTCGCCCCTACATTCGACGATCAACGCCCCTTGCGCCACCTGCGGCAACATCAGTTCCGGTTCGAGCACCTGGGTCACCCGGTCGTTCAGTGACAGCCCGAGTCGTTCGATCGCTGCGGCCGCCATCACGATGGCATCGAACCCATCGGCCTTCTCAAGACGGGTGGCGATGTTTCCGCGCAGACCGGAGAACACGAGATCAGGGCGCAACGCCGCCAACTGCGCTTTGCGCCGAATCGATCCGGTGGCCACGTGACCACCTTCGGGCAATCCGTCGATCGTCGAACCGACGAGCACATCGCGTACATCGCCACGCTCGGGAATGGCGGCGATCACCAATTCGTCGGGGGTCAGGGCGGGCAGATCCTTCCCCGAATGCACGGCGATCTGCGCCCGTCCGCCGAGCACCGCCGCCTGGATCTCCTTGACGAAGACCCCTTTGCCGCCCATGGCATCGATGGGGATGTCGAGGCGTTGATCGGCCATCGTTTCCACGATCACTCGTTCCACCACGACGGTGCGACCCGTCGCCGCTGCCGCGTCAACGAGACGCGCCGCGACATGGTCGGCTTGCCAGAGTGCGAGTGCGCTTCCCCGGGTGGCCAGTCGAAGTGTCACCGAGTCGGGATGCCCCCCGGACATTTCGAACTCAGAGCTCGAACAGGTCGCGAAGAGCCTCGGCCAAACGCTCGCCGCGCGGCGTGCCGGCGGCATCCTTCAGCCGAACAGTCGGCGAATGGAGCAACTTGGCCACGATGCCCTTGGTCAGCGCATCGAGAGCCTCGAGTTGACGATCATCGAGATCGCCGAGTCGAGCGCGCAGACGATCGACCTCAGCGCTGCGCACCGATTCGGCCTGTTCATGAAGTTGAGCGACGAGCGGCGCCACCTCGCGGGCCGAACTCACGGCGAGATAGCGCTCGAGTTCCTCGGCGCACATCGTTTCGACCGACGCGACCTCGCGACGTCGCTCTTCCATTCCAGCCTCGGCGAATGCACGCAGATCGTCCATGTCGAGGATCGTGACACCGGGAATGTCGGCGGCGGCGGGGTCGACATCGCGGGGAACGGCAACGTCGACGACGAGGATCTCGCGATCACCCCGCGCTCGCATGACGCGGGCGATGTCGGCGTGTTCGATGATCATCGAATTCGCACCGGTACCAGTGAGGAGGAGATCGACTTCGGAGAGTGCGGTGTCGAGGTCGGCGAGACGCACGGCGGTACCGCCGAGTCGTTCGGCGAGATCAGCGGCGTTCTCCCAGGTGCGATTGGCGATGCGGATGTCGGAGACCCCGTTCGACGCGAGTGCCCGCACCATTCCCTCACCCATCTCGCCGGCACCCATCACGAGGATCGAACGGCCTTCGAGTGAACCGAGACGTTCGGCGGCCATCGCCACCGCTGCGGTCGACACCGAGGCGACATGGCGACCGATTCCGGTTTCGGTGCGCGCCCGCTTACCGACCTCGAGGGCATGGCGGAACAACAGGTTGAGTTGCGAGCCAGCCGCACCTTCGGACTGGGCGAGATCCCACGAGTTGCGGACCTGCCCAAGGATCTCGGCCTCACCCACGACGGCGGAATCGATGCCCGAGGCGACCCGGAACAGGTGATTGGCAGCCGCATCGGCATCGTGGACGTAGAGATGATCGGAGAGTTCCTCCGGTGCGGCGAACGCCAACTCGGAGAAGAAGGAACGAAGGTCGCCGTAG
>CAZMJK010000087.1:0-1442 GCA_964566555.1 uncultured Bifidobacterium sp.
ATCGGCGGCTTCGGAAGAGGCTTCGACGCGGTCGCGTCACAGAGCGAAGTGATCGATCCATTCCGAAGTGGACTCCCGGGGGAGGCGCAATGCTGACGACCAGGTGCCGCGACTCAAGCGGAAGCGTTCTCCTCCTGATGCCGGTCGCGATCCTCATTATGTTCGTACTCGGTGCCATCACGGTCGACCTCACGGCAGTGCGCGCTGGCCAGCAGGATCTTCGGGCCGCAGCCACCGACGCGGCCAACGATGCCGCGACCGCCGGCCTCGACGAAACGGCGCTGCGATCGGGCCTCGGCTATCGACTTGATCCGGGCCGGGCGATGCTAGTTGCACTCGAGGTCCTGGCCACGAAGGGGGTCCTGGACAACCTCTCGGAACCTCCCGATGTCACCATCAACTCGGATGGTTCGGTCACCGTGACACTCGCGAGATCGGTCCCCCACCTTTTCGCCCGCGCGATCCCAGGGGCGCCCGATTCGCAGCGAGTGGCCGCCACCGCAACTGCAGTTGTCCGACAGCGCTGATCCGTCGGATCGTGGCCCCCGTTTCGTGCTTCCCGGCTCGCCCGCCGTACCCTCGTCTCGATGGCTGGGGAGCACGAGTTCACATCCGAGGAGGAATTCCGCGGAGAGGCCGAAGAGGCCTTCGTCGATGCCGACCGCACTCTCGACTCGAAAGAGATCAACGTCGTGCGGGCGGCTCTGGCCAATCGGGACTTCCGCACGATGTGGCTCAGCAGTCTCGGCTCGACCGTCGGCACGTGGATGCAGAACGTCATTCTCGCCGCCTTCGTCTACACCGTCACCCGCAGCGCGTGGCTCGTCAGTCTCGTCGGATTCTGCAATCTCGCCCCGCAGCTCTTCTTCGCGACGTTCGGTGGGATCATCGCCGACATCTTCAATCGGAAGAAACTCATCTTCTGGCTGTCACTCGAACAGATGCTCGGTTCGTTGGCGATCGCATTCATCGTTCGCACGACGGACTTCTCCCGGCCAGCGCTCCTGATCGCCGTCTTCGCCGTCGGAACCGGTGCCGCACTGCAGGGTCCGGTGTTCCTCGCCGTCACTCCGTCGCTCGTCCCGAAGGAGCACCTCGCCGGAGCGATCTCGCTCAACTCGGTCAGCATGAACGTCTCTCGCGTCGTTGGGCCGGCAATCGGCGCGGTGCTCTATGTCTGGATCGGCGCGTCATGGGTGTTCGTCCTCAACGCGGCCACCTACGTGATCATCATGGTGGGCATCACCTATGTGAGGGTGCCCCAGTTCGAGCGCCGCCATGGCGAGAGCAAATTGGATCGACTGTTCGGAGGGTTCCGCTACGTCCGTCAGGATCCCGTCGTCGCCCGCGCCGTTCTCACCGTTTTCCTCTTCTCGATGTTCTGCATGCCGTTCGTCGTGCTCTATCCCGCTCTGGCCTCGACCGACTGGGGGGTCTCCAGC
>CAZMJK010000087.1:1452-7372 GCA_964566555.1 uncultured Bifidobacterium sp.
CGACCATCTACTGCCTGCTCTATGCGACCTTCGGTCTCGGCGCAGTGGTCGGCGCCCTCTCGGTGGGCACCTTCCTCTCGGGACACAAGATCGAGAACGTGCTTCGAGGCTCGTTCGTGATGTTCGGTATCTGCCTCGCCGCCTACATCACGATCGACAGCCCCATCCCCGCCTTCCCGATCGGCTTCCTTCTCGGCTTCTTCTACTTCGCCGTCGTCACCTCGCTCTCCACCATCTTCCAATCCCGTCTCGACCACTCCATCCGCGGTCGGGTCAGCGCGGTGTGGATGATGTGTTTCGGGGGCACGGTTCCGGTGGCCGGGCTGATCGCGGGGTGGATCGTGAGCCACTCCACGGTCAACACCGTCGTGTACTTCGGCGCGGCGTTCGCCCTCTTCCTGGCGTGGTTCGCCGACCTGCGACCGCCCGAGCAGCGGGCGGCGTTGCGCGAAGCACTTCGTCGCTGAACTACGAGGACAGAAGTGCGGTCGCCAGTTTCTCGAGACCGGCGACACGACTGCCCTTGACCAGAACGGCGTCATCGGCGGCGAGTGGGCCGAGCGCCGTGACCGCATCTTCGATCGTGGCCACCGTCGCGTCGGCGATGTCGCCGTACGCATCGGTTCCGAACGCGATCAGGCGAACGCCGAGTTCCTTCGCCACCGAAGCGACATGTGCATGGGAATCGGCACTCTGGTCCCCGAGTTCGGCCATCGGACCGAGGACGGCGTGATGGCGACGTGCCGGGAGCAGCGCCACAGAACGCAGCGCGGCCTCCATCGAGGCCGGTCCGGCGTTGTACGCATCGTTGAGGACTCGAACGCCCGACGCCGAGACGTGCAACTCCATGCGCCACGGTGAGAGGGCTGCTTGTTCGAGACCATCGACAACATCGGTGAGCGGCACGTCCCACACGAGGGCCAACGTTCCCGCCGCCAACGCATTGACGACGTGATGCACCCCCCGAACGCCGAGGTGAACGGGCGCACTCCCCCACTCGGACTGCAGGTCGAACCGAGCTCGCAGATCATCATCGATCACGACGTTGGTGGCGCGGACATCGCCGGTGGTCATGCCGAAGGTGATGGACCGAGCCGAGGTTCGACTCGCCATCGACGCCACCCGAGGATTGTCGGCGTTGAGCAGCGCAATGCCACGTCCCGAAAGCGCAGCAACCAGTTCTCCTTTGGCGCGAGCGATGTCGTCGAGGCCGCCCATGAACTCCGAATGAGCGAGTTCGATCGCCGTCACGATGGCGACCGAGGGTTGGGCGATCTCGCAGAGTTCGGTGATGTGGCCATCGCCGCGCGCACCCATCTCGACCACAGTGACTTCCGTATCGGCCGACGCGTTGATGAGCGTCAGCGGAACACCGAGTTCGTTGTTGAAGCTTCTCTCGTTCGCCGTGATGACATATCGGCGGGAAAGGATCGCCGCGGCGAGATCCTTGGTCGAGGTCTTTCCCACCGAACCCGTGATCCCCGCCACCCGATCGGGCAGTCGCGTCCGAGCGAGCGCCCCGAAGCGGGCGAACGCCGCCTCGACATCCGGCACCTCGATCGTGGGGAGCCCATCGATCGGCCCGCGCGAACTGAACGTCGCCGCCGCGCCCGAGGAACGGGCCGCGTCGATGAAATCGTGGCCGTCGCGTTCACCCCGGACGGGGACGAAGAGTTGGCCCGGCTGCAACAACCGCGAATCGAAGGCCGCGCCCTGCACCACCGCATCGACCCCGTGCAGTGTGCCGCCCACGGCAGCAGCGATGTCAGCGGTTCGAAACTCCACGGGCTCACCCTACGGGACGGCAATCGGGCCGATGGTCGTGGGACTACGGTGCGAGCCATGTCTGCGACGGACCGCACCCGCCTCGTCGTCCTGTTCGGCGGCCAGTCCGCCGAACACGATGTCTCACGAGTCACCGCTCGACACGTGCTCGCCGCCGCCGACCCCAACCGCTACGAACTTCATGCGATCGGCATCACCCGCGACGGAACCTGGGTGCGGTGTTCGACCGACGTCGCGTCGTTCGGCGAGGCGATGGAACTGACCGTCGAGGTCGTCGAACCGTTCTCGGTCCTCACACCGGACTCGGTGGTCTTCCCTCTGCTCCACGGCCCGATGGGAGAGGACGGAACGCTGCAGGGTCTGCTCGAACTCGCCGGCGTCCCGTTCGTCGGCTCCGCCGTGCTCGGCTCATCGGTCTCGATGGACAAGGTGGTGGCCAAACATCTCACCGACGCCGCCGGCATCGCGCAGACGAAGTGGCGCGGACTGCACGCCGAGGAACTGTCCGGACCATCGGCGGACGCCATCCGCGACGAACTCGCTGACGAACTCGGATTTCCAATGTTCGTGAAGCCGGCGAACATGGGATCGTCGATCGGCGTGTCCAAGGCCAAGGACCGCAACGAACTGCGCGACGCGATCGACCTCGCCCTCCGCTACGACGAATGGGTGGTCATCGAAGAGGGCGTCGATGCGCGCGAGATCGAAGTGGCGGTGCTCGGCCACACGACGACTCCTCGCGCGTCGGTGCCCGGAGAGATCGTTCCCGGTGCCGACTTCTACGACTACGACGACAAGTACTCCGACGGTGTCGCCGAACTCCACATCCCCGCTCCCCTCAGTGCCGAGGAGTCCGAACGAGTTCGAGCACTCGCCTGCACGGTATTTCGCACGTTCCGAGCCGAGGGTCTCGCCCGAGTGGACTTCTTCTTCGAGAGCCCCGGGCGGGGTTGGTTACTGAACGAGATCAACACCATTCCGGGGTTCACCCCGATCTCGATGTACCCGCAGATGTGGCAGGCCAGTGGCCTCCCCTATCGCGCCCTCATCGACGAGCTGGTGCAACTCGCCATCGAACGACACGCCATCGTCACCCGCTACCGCGGGGCCTGATCGTCCGATCGCTCCGGCGAGACCATGGCCGCGTGGAGGAACGACAACAGTTCGCGTCGACGGACCACCGTGCTTCGCAACGTGGGCTCGATCCCCACCGCTCGAAGCACTTCGAGTTCCGTCGCCACACCGAGCACCGTGGAATAGGCCGAGACAAGCAACAGTCCCGGATCACATCGACGAAGCCGACCCGCGTCCATCTCGCGTTCGAAGTACGCGGTCGCACGAGCCACGAACGGTTCGAGATCGGTCGCGACCCGCAACGACGCATCGCCACCGATCCGACTGATCTCACGAATGAACCCGAGAAGTTCGGGACGCCGCATCGCCACCCGGAAGATGCGACGCACCACCGACTCGACCCGACTCCACCCCGAGCCCTCCTCGGCCAATGCCCCGTCGAACTCGAGGATGAGTTCGAGCGCAGCACGATCGATCACCGCATCGAGCAACGCCCGCTTCGAGGGCCAGTGATAGAGGATGGCCTGCTTGGTGATGCCGAGATCGGCGGCGAGGTCATCGAGCGACACCGAATCGAACCCCCTCGTTCCGAAGGAGTCCAGCGCCACGGCCAAGATCCGAGCCTCGGTCGCCCGGGTGCGGGCGGCCCGGGAACCCTTGGCAGGACTGGGAACGGCGAGAGCCATGGCACGAGTGTAGACGATTCACTTACCAAGTGGTAAACAATCGCCCGTGATTCGTGACGCACTGGCCGGCAAGCGGCTGTTCATCACCGGCACCACCGGGTTCCTCGGCACCAACCTCCTCGAGCGATTGCTCCGTTCGGTGCCCGATTGCGAGATCGTCCTGTTGGTTCGCCCCGGTCGCCGTTCGACCGTCGACCAACGCGTGGCCCGAGAGATCCTCAAGAACGATGCGTTCGATCGGCTGCGCGACGAACTGGGCAAGGACGGATTCGCGGAGATGACCCAGCGCCGCATCACGGCGGTCGGTGGCGATGTCGGTCGCGACGGTCTCGGTCTCGATGACGCGGGCCGCGCCGTTCTTTCTACCTGCGACGTCATCATCCATTCGGCGGCGACGGTGAGTTTCGATTCGCCACTCGACTCCGCCGTCGAGGTCAATCTCCTCGGCCCGACGCGTATCGCCGCCGTGTGTCACGAACTCGGTATCACGCCGCATCTCGTGGCCGTGTCCACCTGTTATGTCGCCGGCAACCACCGCGGTGCCGCGCCCGAACAACTCGTCGACGAGAGCCACTTCTTCATTGATGTCGACTGGCGAGCCGAGGTCGAGGGCGCCCGCCGGGCCCGACAGGACGCCGAGGCCGAGAGTCGCACTCCCGAACGGCTCCAGGAATTCCGCGGACGGGCCGAACGCGAACTCGGTGCCGCCGGAACGCCGCTGCTGGCCGAGAAGACCGAGCAATTGCGTCAGCGATGGGTCTCGGACCGGATGGTCGAGGCCGGTCGCGCTCGCGCCGCGTCGCTCGGGTGGCCCGACGCGTACGCCTACACCAAAGCACTCGGCGAACGAGCGTTGGTCGAGACCCGCGGTGACGTGCCCGTCAGCATCGTTCGCCCGTCGATCATCGAATCGGCACTCCAGGAACCGGTGCCGGGATGGATCCGTGGGTTCCGCATGGCCGAGCCCATCATCATCAGTTACGCGCGCGGATTGCTGAAGGAGTTCCCCGGCGTCCCCGAGGGCGTCGTCGATGTCATCCCCGTCGATCTCGTCTCCGCCGCCATCATCGCGGTGGCCGCCAAGGGTCCCGAGCCCGAACCCGAAGTGGTGCAAGTGGCGTCGGGCTCGCAGAACCCGCTGCACTATCGACGGCTCGTCAATCTCGTGAGCGCGTGGTTCCAGGAACACCCGCTCTACGACACCAAAGGTCAACCGATCATCGTTCCGACGTGGTCCTTCCCCGGTCGCGGTCGCGTCAAGGGGCAACTCGAACGGGCCACCAAGACCCTCGGACGGGCCGAGAACCTGCTCAACGCCCTCCCCTTGCGGGGCAAGCAGGCCGAATGGGGCGCGTCTGTCGAGGAGAAGCGCGAAGAGGCCGAGCGCGCGCTGGGGTACGTCGAGATCTACGGCGCGTATGCCGAATGCGAAGCGATCTATGGACTCGACCGGCTGCTCGCACTGTGGGAGGCCCAGACCCCCGAGGATCAACGCGACTTCTGTTTCGATCCCCGTGTGATCGAGTGGGACTCGTTCGTCAACGAGATCCACCTCCCATCGGTGGTCAAGGCCGCGCGCGTGCGCACCACTCCCGGCGGAAAGATCGGACCGACCCGCGCCGATCGACTTCGTTCCCAGATCCTCGCGCCGGAACGTCAACTCGCGGCGTTCGATCTCGAGAACACGCTCATCGCGTCGAACGTCGTCGCCAGTTACGCGTTCCTCGCCACTCGACGGATGCCCGCCGACCAGCGCCTTCGCTTCATCGGCAAGATGATCGCCGAAGGCCCCTCGCTGCTCTCCCTCGACCGCAAGGACCGCACTGATTTCCTCCGCTTCTTCTACCGACGGTACGAAGGCGCGCCGCTCCAGCAGATCGAAGAGGATTCGGCGGAGATGTTCAGCCGACTCATCCTCTCGAAGTCGTTTCCCGAAGCGATCCGACGAGTCCGCGAGCACAAAGCCGCCGGCCACCGCACGGTGCTGATCACCGGTGCGCTCGATTTCGTCGTGAGGCCGCTGCTTCCTCTCTTCGACGACATCATCGCCGCCGAGATGAGTGTCACGCGAGGGCGGTACGACGGCGAACTGCGCAATGTCCCTCCCACGGGGGAAACACGAGCTCAAGTGCTGCGTGACTACGCCGCCCAGCACGGCCTGAGTCTCAGTGAAACGGTGGCCTATGCCGATTCGACCTCCGATCTTCCGATGCTCGAGGCCGTCGGGTTCCCCGTGGCGGTGAACCCCGAAACGCGACTGGCCACCTTGGCCCGCAAACGAGGATGGCTCGTGGAGAACTTCTCGAAGGCACCCGGCGCGCCGCGTCGGCTCATCCCGATCGGTCCGCGTCGCACCGCACACGGCGGACTGGCCA
>CAZMJK010000088.1:0-7368 GCA_964566555.1 uncultured Bifidobacterium sp.
TTCGGATTCGATATCCCTCGCGCAGTGTTCACAGCGCTCTTCATCGTGGTCGCGGGCCGCCCGATTCTCGGAGCCCTGCGGCGCGTGGCTCGACGCGCCGCGTTCGAGGCCCCCGTGTCCTTCGAGACGGCATCGGGGCCTGCCGCGACCCGTTGATCCCGATGTGTCAGCGTTGGGTATGGCTCCACTCGTCTTCGTCACCCGTCGACTCCCAGATCCGGGGGTCGAGCCGCTCCGTCGTGCCGGATTCGAGATCCGGGTGCATGACGAAGACCGGCCCCTGACTCGTGACGAGCTCGTTGCGGGTGTTGCCGACGCAAGCGCATTGCTCTGCATGTTGAGTGATCGAATCGATGGCGCTCTTCTCGATGTTGCTCCTCAGCTCCGAGTGATTTCGAACTTCGCAGTCGGCTTCGACAACATCGACGTCGCCGAGGCTCGACGACGAGGTGTCGAGGTCACCACGACTCCGGGAGTGCTCACCGATGCGACCGCCGATCTGGCCTGGTCGCTGCTCTTGGCCGCGGCTCGATGCCTCATCCCCGGTGAGCAGATGGTTCGGTCCGGTCAATGGTCTGGTTGGGCTCCGACGCAACTCCTGGGACAACCGCTTCGAGGTCAGACCCTCGGAATCGTCGGTATGGGTGCGATCGGTCGTGCGGTCGCGCAACGCGCTCAGGGATTCGGAATGGAGATCCTCTATTTCAATCGGAATCGAGTGCATCCGGAGTTCGAATCCTCTCTCGGGGCGCAGTTCGTGGCATTCGATGAGTTGGTGACTCGTTCGGACGTCATCTCGCTTCATGCCCCGCTCAACGAGGAGAGTCGGCATCTGTTCGACGAGCGAGCATTCGCCCGCATGAAGCCGACTGCTGTCCTGGTGAACACTGCTCGAGGCGCACTGATCGACGAAGCCGAACTCGTCGCCGCACTTCGCGACCGGCGAATCTTCGCCGCGGGCCTCGACGTCTACGAGTATGAACCGCGGATCACCGAGGGTTTGCTTGCGCTCGACAACGTCGTTCTCGCTCCCCATATCGGCTCGGCATCGACTCGAGCGAGGGGCGACATGGTTCGTCTGTGTTGCGAGAACATCGCCGCAGTGCTCGAGGGTCGGCCGGCGATCACTCCCGCTCCGCTGTAGCCGCCGAACGCGAAGGATCGCCGTCGGCGATGTTCTCGAACGCTCGGAGCATCTCGTTCGCGGAATTCGTGACGGCGTGGGAATGACTGCGGACGATGCTCGGACCGATGCCACTGCCGCCGATGACGATGGGGCACCCGATGGCATCGGTGACGGCGGTGGCGGTGGCGATGACGGCATCGTCGACCCCCGACGCGCTGGCACTGATTCCGACGGCGAGGAGCCGGTCAGCGGTTGCCGCGGCGTCGATGAAGGATTCGGCCGGGCAGTCGGCTCCGAGATCGACCACGGTGAAGCCACGGCCGCGAAGGAGATCGGCGGCGAGAGCGATCGGAACGGCATGTTGATCACCGGCCACGGCGCCGATCACGATCGTGCCCCGAGTTCGGCCCGGTCGATGGAATCGAGGGCCCATGCGGCCGATGAGTCGATTCGTGACCGCCGTCGCTCGGTGTTCCTCAGCGATGGTGACCTCGCCATTGGCCCATGCCGAGCCAATGGTCGCGAGCGCAGGAGCGAGTACATCGACGTAGATCGATGCGGGTTCGATGCCCGAGGACATCGCGGATTCGATCACCGACCACGATCCCGGTTCATCGCCGGCGATCAAGCGGTCACTGAGTCGGGCCGACCAATCGACCTTCTCGCCACTCGGGCTCGGAACCGGCTTGGCGGTGAACGCGTCGAGATCGACTTCCCGCACCTGCCAGCCACCACCCACTTTCGTCGCGGGGAGCTTGCCCGTGCGCACGTACTTGTACGCGGTCATGTAGTGAATACCGAGCCGCTCGGCAACGTCGTTGAGCGTGAGATGGTCTTCGGGTGACCTAGGCCGCTTCGATGCGTTGATCACGACCTGACCTCCCCGTTTCGTCCCGCAACCGCTCGAACTCTCAGACCGTATCGGTACGGTGGCACCGGGGCCTGATCGGGCGTAGAGGTTCTGGGTGCCCTCGTATGTCAATGGCTCAGTTCGGCGAGATCTTGGCAAGTACCGAGGGCACACTCGAGAGGACGTCCACCTCGAGGTGGGAAGTGAGCCACTCGCGATTACGTAGGTGAAGGTCGTCGGCGGGATCGAAACGGTTGAGCACGACCACAGGAGTGGCGACATGCGCGCCGCTGTTGATTGCGTCGAGGCTGAGCCGACAATCGTTGATCGTGCCCAAGCCGGCGTGGGCGATGAGAAGCACGATGTCCGGTTGGAGGAGTTCGATCAGGGCAACGGAATCGCCGTTCGCCGCGATCGGCGAGCGAACACCTCCTGCCGATTCCACGAACGCGATGTCCGGAGCCGGAAGTGGCCATTCGATCTCCGAGACGAGGTCCTCGATCGAGAACGCGGGTCGGGCCAACGCGTCGGCGGCCATCGGTGGTGCCATCGCGATGGGATACCACCGATGTCGTGGACAGACATCGGTGGGGGCCTCTCCTGATGCATCGCCCAAGAGATGCGCATCGGTGAGTGGATCATCGGAATCGAAGGACTGCGCAGGCTTGCGCGCGGCGACGTGCTTGCCGCTGGCGCGTAGATCGCGCAAGAGGCGAGTGGTCACCCACGTCTTGCCCACCTCGGTGCCGGTGCCCACGACGACGACGAGTCGTTGTGGCCGCAATCCATCGAACGTCATTGGTCACCGTCCAGTTCCAGTGCGTGTAGGGCATTGAGAAGGGAATCGATCTGCTCATCAGTATGGGCCGAGGAGAGTGCGATTCGGAGTCGGCTGGATCCGACCGGGACGGTTGGTGGGCGGATGGCGGGAACGAGAAGCCCGCGGTCGAGCAGATGCTGTGCGGCGGCGAGTGCCGCCGCTTCATCGCCCAAGACGATCGGGATGATGGGTGAGGGGTGCCCGGGGCGGACCCGGTCGATGGATGATCGAAGCCGGTTGAGCAACTCCGCCCCCTCTGCCGACCGCAGAATACGAAGTGCGGCGAGCGCAGCGGCGGCATCGGCGGGGCTCGGCGCGGTGGTGAAGATGTAGGAACGGGCGCGATTGACGAGGAGGTCGATCAGCACCTGTGATCCGGCGACGAAACCGCCAAGTGCGCCGAGCGCCTTCGACAAGGTGCCAACTTGGATGATCGTGGCGCCGTTGAGTGGTGTCGATGGCGGAGATTCCAGCACCGCGTGGGCCTCGTCGAGGACCAGGAGGGCGTCGTGCTCGGCACACAGGCTGGACAATCGGTCGAGTGGTACGACATCACCATCCATGGAGAACACGGTGTCGGTCACGACGAGTTGGCGCGAAGTCAGCGGGTCGGCTGCGGCGCGTTCCATGTTCATGGCGAGCGCTTCGACATCGATGTGACGGTAGGTCTCGACGCGAGCTCCATTCGCTCGGGCCATCCTGCAGCCATCGATGATCGACGCGTGGTTGAGTTCGTCGGAGTGGACCACGACTCCGGGACCTCCGAGGGTCGCGAGAAGTCCGAGGTTCGCCGCGAAACCGGTGGGGAAGAGGATGGCGGAGTCGGTGGAGCGCCATCTCGCCAGTTCGAGTTCGAGTTCGTGGTGGACCGGTCGCGATCCGACGACGAGTCTCGACGCCCCTGATCCCGTTCCCCAACGTTCGACCGCTTCTCCGGCTGCCGCTCGCACCTCGGGGTGTGCGGTCAGACCCAAGTAGTCGTTCGAGGCGAAGGACACCACCGTTCGCCCTTCGCGCAATCCCGCAGCGCCGAAGGCATCGAAGGCGAGGGGCGTTCGCCACCTTCCCGCTCCCTTGATCGTCGCGGTCTCCGAGGCGAACCACTCCGACCATGGCCGATGCGGCTCAGACGTCACCGACTGCAGACCTCGTGGATCGCCTCACCGAGCACGTCGACGATCGTGTCGATCTCCTCCTCGGTCGAGGTGAGGATCGGCATGATCACGACGACATCGCCGAGAGGTCGAAGCAGGACACCGCGATTGACGGCGGCGGCGCAAACCCGCCGTCCCCAGCGAAGGTCGTCTTCCGGTGGTGCGAGTTCGACTCCGGCCATGAGGCCTCGTTGACGAACGTCCCCGATCGCCGTTGTGGTCGCTGCGAGCGCTTCGAGTCGATGACGAAGTTGTGTCGCGCGTTCCCGAACGTTGGTGAGGACATCCAACTCGTTGAAGAGCGAGAGGTGGCGCAGCGCCACCGCCGCTGCGAGCGCGTTGCCGGAGAACGAATGCCCGTGGTAGAGCGTGAATTCACTCAGGTCGGGCCCGAGGAACGCATCGAACACGCGTCGCGAGGCGATTGTCGCCGCCATCGCGAGGTAACCACCTGTCAGCCCCTTGCCGATGCACATGATGTCGGGTCGAATCCGGCATTGTTCAGAGGCGAACAGCGTCCCGGTTCGACCGAACCCGGTTGCGACCTCGTCGACGATGAGGAGTACATCGTGCTCGCGACAGGCGTCGCTGATTCGCTCGACTGATTCGGGGTCGGTCGTCCACATCCCGGCTGCGCCCTGAACGAGTGGCTCGATCGCAACGGCGGCGAGTTCGTGCGCGTGGGTCCTGATCATGGCGACTGCGGTATCGGCCCAACCCGGATCGTCGTATCCGGGCGCACGAAGTACCGAGAAGCGGAGGGGGTCGAAGACGTCGGTGCCGAAACCTCCGGCACCGATCGAGATCGATCCGATGGTGTCGCCGTGGTACGCCCCGCCGAGCGCGAGGTATCGCGTTCGCGTGGTCACGCCTTGATTGGTCCAGTACTGGAACGCGATCTTGATCGCCTGTTCGACGGCGGCCGCTCCATCGGAGGCGAAGAGGAAGTGGGGTTCGCTCACCGGAACTCGCGGAGCCAACGCCTCCGCGAGTTCGATGGTGGTCCGATTGCCGTTGCCGAGCATGGTCGTATGGGCGACTCGGTCGAGTTGTTCGTGAGCGGCCGCATCGAGTTCGGGAACCCGGTGACCGAGGGTGGTGACCCATAGGGACGAGATGGCGTCGAGGTAGCGGTTCCCATCGACGTCGATGAGTTCGCGGCCTTGAGCGGATTCGACGATGACTGGACGATTCTCGGCGTAGGTCGACATCTGCGTGAATCCGTGCCAGATGACGGCCGCGTCACGGTCGACCCAGCGATCGTGGGCGGTGCTCAGGGGGGAGACGCGGTCGGATGTCACCGGGACAGCATCGCACCCTTCGCATCCGGGTGGCGAAGGCGGCGCCAGCGGTCGATCTCGATCGCCATCGGGGTCGATGGGGGACCGTCGACGAAGGGCCACAGTTCCTCGGCGATCTTTCGCCAATCTCCAGTGGCGTGGAGGTCACCGAGGATCGCGTAGAGGCCGAGGCTGATGCGCTGGATGATCACGAAACTGGCGGGCAGGTTCGCGGCCTTCTGCATGACGGCGTAGGGCCCACTGGTATCGAAGAATCTTCGGACGGTCTCCGATGCGTACTCGGGGGTGATCGTGAAGTCGCCGTCCTCGGCCACGAATTCGTAGAAGTGGCCGAGATAATCGATGACGTCGTCGTCGGTGACGTCGAGATCGGGGGGAAGGAGTCCGAGGCGTTCGACCGTTGCTCGGAACGATGCAGCATCGTGATCGATCACCATGTGGTGGATCATCTCTCCGAACTCGTCGAGTTCGGCTGCGGTGAAGTACTTCACGAGACCGAAGTCGAGGAAGGTGACCCGTCCACCGCGGTGGAAGAGGTAGTTGCCTGGATGGGGATCACCGTTGAACGCGGCGAGTCGATAGAGGCTTCCGAACGCGAATCGGTACAACGTCTCCGCGGCGAGGTCCTTCTCGTGTTGGGGCCAGGTGAGGAGCTCCTCCCAGCGAACGCCGTCGGAGAGTTCCGTGGTCAGCACCCGTCGGGTCGAAAGTTCATCGACGACAGAGGGAATATGGATGGTGGGATGACCGTCGTAGTACTGCGCGAACGCTCGTTGGTTCGCGGCCTCGAGCTCGTAGTCGAGTTCCTCGACCAGTCGGTCGCGGAGTTCGGCGACGAGCGAGCGGTGATCGAGTCCGGGGAACAGCACGCCGAGACCGGCGAAGATGAACCCGGCATTGTCGAGGTCGGAGGCCACCGCCTCCGCCACCCCGGGGTATTGCACCTTCACAGCAACCGCCCGTCCGTCATGTGTCAGCGCGCGATGGACCTGACCGATCGATGCCGAAGCGATCGGTGACGGATCCCATGTGGCGAAGAGCGAATCGGGATGGGTCCCGAGTTCTTCGATGATGACGGTGGCGGCGAGTTCGGCGCTCATCGGCGGAGCGTTCTGTTGGAGTTCCGCAAGGGTGCCGCGCACATGTTCGGGGAGCCCTTGGTCGATGTAGCTCGCCATCTGACCGACCTTCATCAGGGCGCCCTTCATCTGTCCGAGCGCCTCGGCGACCTGTTGGGTCGTGTGCATCTCGAACTCGCGACTCAACTCTTGTCTCCGCCCTGCGTCGGCGAAGACTTGACGAGCGCGCAGTCGAGCATACGAACCACCCGTCTTCGCTCCGAGCGCGGCGAGTCGCAGGTTGCGAGTGGCGCGTCGGCCATTTCGAACCGGCGTCGTTGCCGTGGACCCGTTCGTTCGCGACGAGATCCGGGACACGATGATCCCGATCAGGCCCGCGAGAAGTCCGATCGCGACGATCCGACGAAGAATTCGACGAAGGGGGGTCACGATCGAAACGTTAGAGGTCTCAGTTCAAAGTTCCCCCACCGAACGCTGATGGTGATGGGCCGGTAGCGTGTCGCCGTCCACTCGACCGGGGAGCGACCGTGAATCCACCAGTGGTTGAAATCGCGCAAGGCACGCTTGCGGGTCTCGAGAAAGAGGGGATCCTGCAATTCCGGGGAATTCCGTATGCGGCTCCACCGGTGGGGGACCGGCGATTCCGGGCGCCAGAGCCACATCCGGGCTGGGAAGGCGTTCGCGACGCCACCCGCTTCGAGTCGATGTCGGTCCAGGAGTCCGGAGGTGTCACCGCGTTTCTGGGCGATGCCGTCGATTCATCGAGCGAGGACTGCCTCTTCCTCAACATCTCCACCCCCGCCTGCGACGATCGGAAGCGTCCGGTCATGGTGTGGATCCACGGCGGCGGCTTCATCAATGGCTCGTCGTCCACGCCGTGGTACGACGGAACGTCGCTCGCTGCGCGCGGCGACGTCGTCGTGGTCACGCTCAACTACCGGCTCGGTGCATTGGGGTTCCTGTGGCTCGGTGATCTCGATGATCGCTATCGCTCGAGTGGAGTCAACGGACTGCTCGACCAGGCCGCGGCACTTGCGT
>CAZMJK010000089.1:0-4310 GCA_964566555.1 uncultured Bifidobacterium sp.
GGCCGGATTCCTCGGCATCGACGCCCCGGAACGCTTCGGAGGTGGCGGGGTTCAGGATTTTCGCTACAACGCGATCATCAATGAGGAGTTCGCCTACAGCGGCGCGGCGCCGGCAGGGATCGGCATCACCCTGCACAACGACGTCTGCCTCCCCTACTTCCTCTCCCTTGCGACCGAGGAGCAGCAGCAGCGATGGATGCCGGGGATCTGCTCGGGGGAACTCATCACTGCGATAGCGATGACCGAACCGGGGATCGGATCGGACCTTGCATCGATGTCCACTACTGCTCTTCGTGATGGTGATGACTACGTCGTGAACGGGGCGAAGACGTTCATCACCAACGGGATCAACGCCGACCTCGTGATCGTCGCCGTCAAGACTGATCCCAAGGAGCGACACAAGGGAATGAGTCTGCTCGTGGTGGAACGAGGGACCCCCGGATTCGAGAGGGGAAGGAACCTGGAGAAAGTCGGCCTTCATGCCCAGGACACTGCCGAATTGTTCTTCACCGATGCGCGAGTTCCCGCGACGAACCTGCTCGGCGCGGAAGGAATGGGATTCGTCCACCTCATGGAGAACCTCCCGCAAGAGCGCCTCTCCATCGCCGTTGGTGCCGTGGCCGCCGCGCGACAGGCCCTTCGTTGGACCCTCGAGTACACCCATGAACGGACGGCGTTCGGTCAGCCCGTTGCCGCGTTCCAGAACTCTCGGTTCGTCCTCGCCGAATGTGCGACCGAGATCGAGATCGCCGAGATCTTCCTCGACCGCTGCATCGAAGCGCTCAACCAACAGGAACTCACCGCGGAGGAAGCCGCGATGGCCAAGTGGTGGACCACCGAATTGCAGAAGCGAGTCGTCGACTCCTGCGTGCAGTTGCACGGAGGTTACGGCTACATGATCGAGTACCCGATTGCGCGGGCCTACCTCGACACGCGTATCCAGACGATCTACGGCGGCACCACCGAGATCATGAAGGAGATCATCGGGCGATCCCTCCGGCCATGATCCCCCGCTCCGTTCGGCCGACCTAGGCTCGCTCCATGATCCTCGTTGCAATCTTCGCCGTTCTCGCCATCGTCTGCGTCGTTGCGTTCGGCGCCCAGATCAGTCGCCGCCGGCGATACGAACGAGGCGAGTACGACCCCGACGACGTCTGAGCGGCGGAGTCACTTCTTTCGATTGAGGAATTGGTCGACGATCGCCTCTCGAGAGATGGGGCTGACCACATCGACCCCGCAGACATCGAAGATGACCTGCTCCCGGGAACGCTGCAGCCGCCAGGCATCGGCCCCCAACGAGTTGCGCGCCTGCCACAGCATGGTTCGCAGCCGTGCTCGCTGACGCTCGACCGGGACTTCGGGCCAGAACAGTGCGATGAGCTCCTGGGCGGACATGCCGTCCTCTCCGGAGATCGACAGTAGGCGCACCGCCGTTTCGGCATGACGAGTGAGGAACTCGACCGGGACGCCGTCACGCGAGACCGACGGCGTCGCCCCAAGATCGATGCGCAGCGCACCATCCGGAAGGAAGAGGCGTTCATAGGCGGGATCGGGAGCGGCGAGCTCACGGGCAAGCCGCAACCACCGCCCACCGCGATCGCGGTCGATCGCCCCGGTGAGGAGCGCGGCCCTCGCCCCCCAGTACCTCGCATCGGCATCGAGGAACACCTGTCGGGCGGCGTTCACACTCTCGCGTGCTGCAGCGCGGTCACCCATGCGCAGTTGCACTTCGGCGAGGCGAAGTCGGGCCACCGAGCGCTCGAGATCGCCCGGGAGTGTCTCGAGCGCACCCGAGAACACCTGAATCGCTTCGTCGAACCGACCGAGTTCGCTGAGCGCCCACCCTTCACCGATCGCCGCGAGCGCCGCGAGGTCGGCATCGCCGAGACTCAGAGCGATCGACCGTGCCCGCTCGACATCAGCCAAGGCCCGCTCGGGTTGACCATCGCTGCACAGCGCCGCTCGCAACGACAGCGCGACGACGAGCGCCTCGTCGACCGGTCGTCCGCCCCGTGGGCCGAGCGCGTCGACGAAGCACCGTTCGGCCGTGGCCGTGTCACCTCGGAGCGATGCCACGATTCCGGCCAACGAGCGTTGGAGGACGACGCGCGCGGCGACGTCATCGGACCACGGGCCCTCGCCGCTCAGTTCACCGGCAAGGGCGAGAATGTCGTCCACGGCCGAGAAGTCACCGGACCAATACGCCGTGAGCCCCAGCAGCGCGAGCGGCGCTTCCGCTCCCGCCGCCGAGTAGTTCTTGGCCCCCAACTGCCCGAGTCGTTCGATCGCCCACGAGGGAAGGGCCTCGGAGGGACCAACGGGCACCGACAGGGATCCCCCGCTCTCGCCTTCCTGCGCCTCGGCCTCTGCCACCCTTTCCCGCCTTCTCCGCACCTACGAATCCACGCACTCCCTGATCGAAGATCCGATCGAGCACTCGGCAACGAACCCACGGCCGATGGTGACGAAGGTTCATCAGTTTCCGATCGGACGTCAATGACCAGAGGTGTTGGTCCGACTAGACAGGTGTGTAGGGCAGCGCCGATGGGGCGCTGGTGCCGAAGGCGAGGGCGGTCATGGCGGAGACAAGGGAACGGATCCTCGACGCAGGGATCTCCCTCTGGCGAAATCAGCCCCCCGCCGCGCTCTTCGCCGGACTCAGCGTGGCCAAGGTGGCTGAAGCCGCCGGCGTCACCCGGTCGACCTTCTACTCCTACTGGCCGTCCTCCGCCGACTACCTCACAGACCTCGCGCACCACCTCGTGGAGTTGGACGCCACCAACTACCCGGCGATCGTCGCCGCCTGGGGAAGATTCCCCTACCCACCCAATCCATCGGCGGATGTGCCCCGCACCATCATCAGTGACTGCAGTGGCCACTTCGAAGCGGCGATCAGCGAACCCACTCTCGGACTGCGTCTCGGACTGTTGTCCCGGGCCGATGACCCCGAGATCGCGGAAATTCTCAGGGAGATCTACCGACGAGCCGAGGACGCGCAGTACGGACCACTTGCGGCCAGTCTCGAACACTGGGGTCGCGCCATTCGGGAACCACTCGACGAGGAGATGTTCAAGATCGTCTTCAGCGCAGTGTTGGAGGGACTGGCCGCCCGCTACACCGTCCAACCGGATCGTTTCCCCTTCGATCTCTACGGTTACGTCGTACTCCCTCTCCTTGTGATGTTCACACGACGACCCGATGACGATCGAACCCTCCACGAGATCGTCGACACGCTCAATTCCTGGTCCGCGATCGGCCTTGCAGAAAAACTCCGAGAGCGCGAATCGTTCGCGCAGCAGGAACCCGAACGAGTGAGTACGTTCTCGCTTCGCGAGATCACGACCACGGCGCGGCGCCTTCTCGCACGGGCCGGATTCGGACAACTCTCGATGTCCGAGATCGCTCTCGTCACCGGGTATCCCGAATCACGACTCCTTCAGTTCTTCGGTTCACGTTCGGGATTGGCCATTTGCCTCCTGTTCCTCAACTCCTACGAGCGCTACCTCGCGATCCCCGACGATGTGGTCGGATTGGCGAAGATCCGCCGACTGGTCGAGATCAACACCGACGAACTCCGGCGCCACCCTGCGATCGCCCAGAATGTCCTGATGCTGCTGAGTGGCCATGCAGCGCTCCCGAGACTCGATCTCATCGACTTCGACCCTCGACCGATCTTCGACGACACCGTCCGAGATGCCATCGAGCGAGGTGAACTCGATGGCAACATCGACCCCATCCACTTCTCGATGATGCTCCAACGAGTGGTGCTCCTCGAGGGAAGCCAAGACGGTCTCGTGACCCCCAGCATCGACACGATCGAACTCATCCTCCATGGAGCGGGAGCTGCACCCGCTCCTTCGACCCACTGACACCGCCGCGCCATGCCCCGCCACTTCCCCGCCGCCGATCTCGCTGACGTGGGCACCCCGGATCCACGAGTCGGGGAGAAAGGAGCGGTCACGCGAACGTGGAACCGCGTGTTCGCCATCTTGGCTGTCGCCCTCACCGCCCTCACCATCTGGCCCATCGTCGATGCCGGACGCGCCGCACTCGACCTGAACTGGATACCCAGCGGCGACTGGGCGGTCCTCACGCTCCGGGTCGAAGACGTCGGACGCGCCACTCCCCTCGTCGGACCCTATTCACGGTTCGGTTGGAATCATCCCGGTCCACTCCTCTACTGGCTTCTCGCCCTCCCCTCCCACCTGTTCGGAGGCGCACCGCGGACCGTCCTTGCGGCGGCGGCAGCACTCAACAGCCTGAGCGTCGCCGCCATTGGAACGCTGTCGTGGCGGAGGGGACGGTTCCCT
>CAZMJK010000089.1:4320-7360 GCA_964566555.1 uncultured Bifidobacterium sp.
GTTCCCTCTCGTCGCCCTCTCCATGAGCACACTGGCGATCCTGTTCCACGCCTTCGGACCAGCGCTTCTCCGGGACCCGTGGAATCCGTTCCTGACATTGCTCCCGCTGGCGGTGTTGGTGCTCCTTGCATGGTCGCTCATTGAAGGCGATGTGTGGATGTGGCCGGCGATCGTCGTCGTCTCGTCGTTCCTGCTGCAGAGCCACATCGGCTATCTCCCCATCATTGCGATGATCGCTCTCTCCACCTCGGTGATTGCGTGGCGATGGACGTCCTCGTCCGCGTTGGCCCCCACCGGTCGTCGTCAGCGCACGTGGTTGCTCTCGATCTCGATCGCTCTCGCTGCACTCTGCTGGCTTCCGGTGCTGGTCGATCAGCTCTTCGGCACCGGCAACCTCACCGAGATCTGGCGGTACTTCGCCTCCGAAGGTGACCGCCCCGCCGGGCTGGCGACGGCACTGTCGACCGCTTCCGACCAACTCAGGATTCCTGCGGCACCGTGGCTGGGACGAGCGGAGTCCGCCGGGAGCGATGGTGCGCTGCTCGGCACCGGCCTCGTATGGCTCATCGTACCTCTCGGAGCATTCGTCCTCTCCGGGTGGATCGCCCTGAGGCGGAGAGCGTATGCCGCCGTGCGCTTCCAGCTCATCGTCGGCGCAGCGACGTTGGGTGGCGTGATCGCCACCGCTCGCGTGGTGGGTGATCCGGTGGTGGTGGGTACTCGCAGCACTGTGGTGGCTCTCCATCCTCTGGTCACTGTGGATGGCACTCGCGGCCTCGGCCCGTGCGAGCGATGACTGGCATTCGAGAAAGGCGGGAACGATCGCCACGGCGCTCCTCTCGCTTGCGGCCATCATCGTCATCTCCGTCAATGTCCGGCCCATCGTCGATGACGTGGCGTCGACGCCCCCACCGAGTCCCTCGACCGGGATCATCCTCGCGGAGTTCCTCGAGCCCACGCTCGACGCCTTGCGCGGTTCTGGCCCGCTTCTGGTCGTCACCACCGGCTCCGTGCGGGGCGACTACGGCGATGCACTTCGACTCCAACTCGAACGATCGGGCATCGAGGTCGTGGCCGAGCCCGATATGGAGACGCATCTCGGCCCGGAACGTTCGGAATCTCGTCGAACGCCCGTGGCAACACTTTGGATCGTGAGCGCCGATGCGATCACCAGCTTCCGCACCGACCCGACGATGATCGAACTTGACGGATGGGATCCGCTCACCGCGGACCAACGAGCCGCATTCGAGACCGACAAGCGACTTCTTCAGGATCAATTGATCGCCGCCGGAAGAGTCGACCTCGCCGAAGCACTCACGAACGGTGGCGGCGGCGTCGATGCCGAAGCGGTCGGACTCCCAGGCGTGGATCGGGAGTTGCTCATACGCGTCGAGAAGATTCGGCGAATGGGTGACCCGGTCGCGGTGTTCCTCGGTCCATCTCGTTCGTGACCCACCACCGGTCTGGACCGATGGAAGGCGTGCGGGGAGCCTCCATCAGGAGTGATTGACTGAACGGGTGCTCAACGTCCGGAACCTCGTCGTGGAGATCGGTGGCAAGACCATCGTCGATGGCGCCAACTTCCAGGTTCGTGCGGGCGACAAGGTCGGTCTCGTCGGCCGCAACGGCGCCGGAAAGACCACGCTGTTCCGTGTCCTCGGTGGCGACACCCTCGCGAAACGGGGAACCGTCGAACGATCAGGGGGAACCGGGTATCTCTCCCAGGACCCCCGACAGGATGCGGTCGACCCGGAGACGCTTGCGATCACCCATGTGCTCTCCGGGCGAGGATTCGATACCGCGGTGAAGCGACTCGAGACCCTCCGGCTCCAGATGGAAGAACACCCTTCCGACCAGAACATCGGCCGGTTCACCGCGGCTCAGGAGCGCTTCGAGATCGAAGGTGGCTACGCGGCCGATTCCGAAGCGCGGAAACTCGTGGACGGACTAGGCCTACGAGCCGACCGATTGGAACTCCCGATCGGGGCCCTCTCCGGCGGCGAACGCCGCCGTCTCGAGTTGTCCCGAATCCTGTTCGCCGGAAGCGATCTCCTCCTGCTCGACGAGCCGACCAACCATCTCGATGCCGATGCGAGGGACTGGCTGCTCGCATTTCTCCGTTCCTACCGCGGCGCACTCCTCGTGATCTCCCACGATCTCGATCTCCTCGACGAGGCGATCACACGTGTCATCCACCTCGATCGTGAGGCCGAGGAGGCGACCGGAACGATCGTCGAGTATCGCGGCACCTACAGCCAATACCTCACGGCACGAACCCGTGACGAGGAACGGCTCACGAAACTGGCAGAGCGTCAGCAAAGCGAGATCAAGCGACTCTCGGCGCTCGCCGATTCGATGCGCGGCCAGACTGCCAAACGAGCACGCGTTGCGAAGAACCTCGACAATCGAGCGGAGCGGATCAGGGCGACTCAGGTCGAGGGGCCAGCCGCTCGGCGAAGGCTCGAACTCCGGTTCCCCCCTCCGGCCAACTGTGGGCGAACCGTTCTCACCGCCACAGGTCTTTGGAAGAGTTACGGCGCCAACGATGTGTTCGCCGATGTCTCATTCGATGTGGGCCGGGGCGAGCGCTTGCTGGTGATGGGCCTCAACGGAGCAGGGAAGACGAGCCTCCTCAAGATCCTTGCGGGCGAGACCGACGCCGATCTCGGAGAGGTGGAACTCGGCCTCAATGTGTCGGCCGGGTACTACGCACAGGAACACGAGGGCATCGACCACGGTGTCTCGATGATCGATCACATGCGACGTGATTCCGGGTTGGGTGATGAAGGGTGTCGTTCGCTCCTCGGAATGTTCGGGTTGAGCGGAGACAAGGTCTTCCAGGACGCCGGAACGCTCTCGGGCGGAGAGAAGACGAAACTCGCGCTCGCCCAACTCGTGGCCGGACATCACAATCTGTTGCTGCTGGACGAACCCACGAACAATCTCGATCCAATGTCGCGTACGGCGACCGGTGCCGCTCTCTCGTCATGGCCCGGCACGATGGTGATCGTCAGCCACGATGTCGAATTCGTCAATGCAC
>CAZMJK010000090.1:0-7351 GCA_964566555.1 uncultured Bifidobacterium sp.
CTGCGAACCCGGGTCGAGCAGGGGCTCGCCGGCCCCGAGGAATTCGCCGCGCGCATCGAGCAGGTGTTCAGGACGGGACCATCGATCAGTGCGTGACGGTCTCTTCTGACGTTGTGGGCTGCGCCGCGCGACGGCGGGGAAGAGCGAACAACGCAACGATCGCCGCCGCGGCCATGAACGCGCCGAGTCCGCGGAAGGCGATCTGGCAGGCCTCGGCGTAATCGAGTTGGATGGTTGAGAACACCTTTCCGGCGTTGGCGCCGAACTGGCTGAAGACCGACGAGGCATCGCCGCCGCCGGAACCGTGCATGGCCTGGGCGACTTGGTCGGCTGTCGCCGCGTCGATTCCCATTCCGGTGAGCGAGTGAATGATTCGGGAATGCAGCGAGGTGGAGAGCAACGTGCCGAGGATGGCGATACCCAAACTGGCGCCGTAGTTGCGTGAGGTTTGGGTGACACCCGTGGCCTCGCCGTAGTTCTCCGACGGCACCTGATTGATGGCATCGGTGTTCGCCGAGCCGATGAGCATGCCGAGGCCGAGACCGGCGAGAACGATCCACGGCCACTGCTGATTCTCGCTCAAGGTGGTCAGTCGCGACGCCCACGCGAAGAAGCCGGCGGCCGAGAGCAGGCTGCCCCAGATCACCGCCGGTCGTGCCCGACCCTTGTCGAGCATGCGTCCGCCGACCTGCACGCCGGGTGCGAATCCGGCGAAGAAAATCAGCAGATACAAGCCGGCATTCGACGAACTCCAACCGAGCGCGATCTGGGCATACATGGAGGCGAAGAAGAAGACCGGAACGAATGCGGCCGAGGCGAGAAGGAGGATGGCGTTCTGCGCGGCGAACACGCGATTGCCGAAGAACGACAGGCGCAATAACGGGTGCTGGTGGTGGCGTTCGAATTCGATGAACAGGCCGATGACGATCGCGCCACCGATGATGCACCCCAAGGTGGGGAGGCTCTCCCAGCCCCAGGTGGACGCCTGTTGGAAGCCGACCACGCTCAACCCCATGCCGATGGCGATGAGCGCAGCGCCGATCCAATCGATGGGCGCCTCGACACGATCGTTCGGGACTTTGGCGCGGAAGGTGAGGAGAAGTCCGATCGCTGCGATCGGAACGTTCACCCAGAAGATCGCTCGCCAGTCCCACTCGACGAGGTAGGCACCGGCGAAGGGCCCGACCGAGGTGAGCGCACCGGCGACGGCGAAGAAAATGGCGATTGCTCGGCCACGCCGTTCGATCGGGAAGGAACGAACCACGATGGACAGGGCGGCGGGGAACATGAATGCCGCGCCGATGCCTTGGAGGACTCGGAACCCGATCATCCATGCTTCGGCGACCTCGCCCGTGGGGGTGAGTCCACACATGGCCGAAGCGAAGATGAACACGAGCGCCCCGCCAACGACCATCGTGCGGCGCCCGATGACGTCGGCCAGACGTCCCCCCAGCGCGAAGAACGCGGCCAGGGCGACGAGATAGCCCGTGACCATCCACTGCACGCCGGTGCCCGAAAGCCCCAACTCGCGCTGAATGTCCGGAGCGGCGATCGACACGATGGTCATATCGATCTGGGTCATGGCAACGACGCAGATCATCGCCGCCAGGGTGAGCGAGCTCCCGCCCTTGGAATCAGAAGTTGCCATGACTGCCCCCATTCGGACGGCCGGTGCAGACCGTTCGTGCGATCTTATGGCCGCGTCATGGTCAGTCGATGTGATCGACGAACGCCTCGTCAAGAGCATGGACACACCACATGGCGTGCAAGAGATGCTCGACGTCGCGGTCGCTGTAGGGGGCGGTGGCTCGGCTCTCACGGAGCCGGCGGAATCCCGCATCGAGTGCAGTGAGTGACGGGCGCAGTTCGGTGTGAATGGACGTGGCCAATGACGAGGAGTCCTGCCAAAGTGCATAGTCGATCAGGGCGCTCGACCGTTCGATGGCGTCGATGACGGCTCGAAAATCAGTCTCGAGGAGGTGCTGGGCGGAATTGTCGGTTCCTCGTGAGGCGACGATCACCAGCGAACGGGTGACTCGGCTCATCCGTTTGGTGAGTTCGAGCGCCTTCGCCAGTGATTGCGTTTGGCGACCCATACCTCCGGGTTCGAACGTGGCCTCGGTGAAGAGTTGGTCCCGTCGTCGAACATCGGAGAGCAACTGTTGGAGCCGGGGGTCGAGCTCGTCGATCTGCGGTGATTCCGCACTCTTCATCCAGCAGGCGACGGCATCGGCGGCGAGCCGGAGCGAACCCTTGAGATCGGTGGTGAGTCCGGACCGCAGATCGTCGACTGCTCGATGGGGGAACACGACCAACCCGACGAGCACCGCCATGACACATCCCAACGGAACATTGAGGCCGCGACCGATGGCGACCGCGAGGGGATCGTCTCCGGGGATCGCCGTGAGAAGGAGTGTGCTGGCACCGGCCAACCGAGCACCGGCGTCGAGGCGGAGCGCCGACATCACCAGCAGCGTCACCGACACCGTCAGCCCTGCGATCAACAGGTTGTCGAACGGGAGCAGCACCACCCCGATGGCGATGACGAGGGCGATCAACGTGGCCACGATGCGCGTGATCGACGCGTTGACACTCGCTCCCAAACTGCCGGCAGTGGCGACGACCGCCGAGATGCCAGCCCAGTACGGCGAGTTGAGTCCGATCCAGCGCGAGAGGCCCACCGAGACAACAGTGGCCAGCCCTGCCTTGATGGCGAATTCCACCGCAGAACGGTTCGGCCAGCGAAGGCGGGTCATTCGACGCAGGAGATCGATCGTGACTCGAGTGTGCAGGTCGCCGAACGCGTCCCATCGAAGTTGTACTGGTTGATGGTCCAACTGCCCTTGCCGGACTTCGGGGAGGCGATGGCGTACCCGTACTGGACATTGGTCCATTCGAACGTTGCGTTCGGATAGGGCGTCAGTCCCGGAACGAGGGGAGTGCCGTCAGCATTCGCGAGCGGACCGTAGGCCGTGGGCTCATAGCCCGTGGCCGGTTCCAGCAACGCACCACCGTTCCCCAGGATCATCGCTGCCGGTTGCCCGGGAATCTGATTCACCTGCACATAGTGATTGTGGCTGGCCACAATCATGTCGTAGTTCCCGAGGAGCCCGTACGAAGCGACCATCTGACCATCGGAGGTCCACGGATCGGCGAGTGGATCGTCCTTGGGCATGAGCGTGGAGCTGATCCGGCCGAAGATGGGGCGATGAGTGACGAGCCATGACTCCACCCCCGGTTTGGGCGTGGTCAATGCATCGGCCTGTGCGTAGATCACTCGTTGCTCGTCGACCCACGAGGTGAGTTGTCGGTCCGATCCATAGGCGGAATCGACCATTGCGAACCGAAGCGTGCGAGCGGAGTCGATGGCCACCTCGAACGACCAGGCCGGAGTCGTCTGCGGCGGGGCGGGCTCGAGCCCCTCGTCGCTGATCACGGGGTCACAGGTCGTTTCGGTTCCCGGGAACGGATCGAGATAGAGGAACCAGCCGTTGCCCCCGCGACCGCAGTCCTCATGGTTGCCCCGCAAAAACGCGATGGGCGCAACCGGAAACAACGCGGCGGCGGGATCGAAGAACTCCTGGACCCATCCAAGATCGGTCTCGGAGAAGGGAAACCCTTCCATCGGTCCGATGGTTCCGCCGCATTCGTTGTTGAACTTCTCCGGGCACCGGATCTCTCGGTACACATAGTCGCCGGGGTCGACGATGAGATCGGGCTGCGCCGCGGCGATTCGGTTGGCGATCTGCGCGAGTGGCCACTTGTCATAGTCGTTGCAGGCTTGGATGCGGTATTGGTCCATCCGACAGCCGCTGTCCGCGAACATGGCGATCTTGTTCACTTCGTTCGGCATGGATGCGGGTATGTCTCGACCATTGATCGACGCCGATCGCAAGCCTGTGGGCAGCGATGCACTGCACGCGAGGATCTGACTGAACGCCGGTGCCGCGTTCGGCCCGGGAAGTCGGGGCGTCATGGCGATCGTCTCGAATCCGTTGGTGCCGTAGGTGCGAATCTCGGGACAGCCGTCTTCGGGTCGAACCAACGCGCGCGCGACGAGTTGAGAATCGGAGACCGACGTGGGTGCGACGATGGTGAATGCCGCGTAGGTCGGTGGCGGCGCCGTGTCGTGGGTGAACCACCAGACCGTTCCGGCCAGCGACACAATGGCGACGAGCGCGCCGATGAGAATCGCGGTGCGACGGGCGTTCATGGCGAGGCGACTCAGTTGCGCTCGAGGATCCGAAGCGGGAGTTGACGAGGGCCGCGTACTTGGCCCTGCGAGAACGTCGTGGGCTTCTTCGGGTCGAGTTCGAACCTGCGGTAGCGCTTGAGGAATTCCTCGAGGGCGATGGTCATCTCCATGCGGGCCAGGTTCGACCCGAGACAGCGATGGATGCCCAATCCGAAGGCGCTGTGTCGATTGATCTCACGATCGATCAGCACTTCATCGGCATTGGCGAAGGCGTTGGGGTCGCGGTTGGCCGCAGGGAAACTCAGGAAGATCCAGTCGTCCTTCTTCATTGGGCACCCCTGGAACTCGAAATCCTCCTTGACGAGTCGCGCCATCGAGACCGGTGCATAGGCACGAAGGAACTCCTCGACCGCCGAGGGCAACAGTTCAGGATGTGCAGTGAGGCGGGCGAGATCGTCGGGGTTCTGGGCGAGGTGCCAGATCGATGAACCGATGGCCGACCAAGTGGTGTCGATACCGGCGACGATGAGGAGCACGATGGTGCCGAAAACGTGTTCATCGGAGAGCTTGTTGCCCATGATCTCGGCATCGAGCAGGTAACTGACGAGATCATCGCTCGGGTTCGCTTTGCGGTCCTGGATGACGGCGGTGACGTACTCCTCGACGGGAGCGAAGGCGGCGATGCGTTCTTCGGTCGGAAGATCGACGGCTTCGAGGATGATGTTCACGAATCTGCGGAATTGATCGCCGTCCTCGGGAGGAAGGCCGCACAACTTGGCGATGAGGCCCACCGGAATGTGCTCGGCGTACTGAACGCTGGCATCGATGAACTCGGCATCGCCGATGTCATCCAACAAGCGGTTGCAGAGTTCACGGGTGAAGTCTTCGAGCGCGTTGATGGGTCGTGGCGCGAACGCCGGCAACAACAAGCGACGGGCGACCTCGTGGAAGGGTGGATCGGAGGTGATGGGTGGCGCAACACCGATGGGGGCGGGGAGCGCGTCGTCGCCGGGGCGACCGTTGCGGATGACGACGGTGCGCGACGTGAAGTGTTCGGTGTCGTTGGCGATGGCTGACACCGCGTCATGGGTCATCGGCGCCCACAAGCCGCCGTACCGGTCGCTGTGTGCGATCGGACAGCGTTCACGCAGATCGTCCATGATCGGATACGGGTCGGACACCCACGCTTCGTCGGTGTGGTCGAAGTCCGTGGCGAAATCTTCAACGGGGGGATTGATCATGATCAGTCACCGATCTCGATGGCGTACTCGGGGCAGTTGCCGGCCGCGAGTTGTGCTTTGGCGAGTTGGTCCTCGCTGAGTTCACCGGTGACGATAACGACCGCAGTGCCGAGATCATCACAGTCGAACAATTCGGGGGCGAGGCTGTAGCACCGTCCATGGCCCTGGCATTTCGAGGTGTCGAGGTGGATCTTCATGGCAACTCCATCGAGAGGGTGGCCAAATCCTCCCACGATCGGCTCGAAAGGGCGAGACCCGGCGAAGCGGTACCCCCACGTGGTGGTTGCGGCTGCGAGGGCTATCCCTGCTCGGCGCGATAGTGGGCCACGATCGCATTGGCATGACCGTGACCCATCCCGTGGTCGTTCTTCAGCATGGCCACCATGTCGGAGTGCCGGGTGTCCGGAGGCATGACCGCTAGAAGCGACTTCCAATGGGAAATCGGCTGCCCGTACTTCTTCTCGATGGAAGGGAAGTAGGAGGCCGGACCGGTCACCTTCGCGTCGCTCATTCGGGCGAACCTACCGCACTTGCAATTGCGGCCGGGGCTGGTGTGTGCGCCGAATCCCTCATGCCCCGGCCCCTACGGCGAGGGTCGCAGGGCAAAGACCCCCGAGGTGAGCGATAGGAGAGAGATCTCGCCGGCGCTGTCCTCGCCGAATCCCACGATGGCGTTGACAGGCAGGTCGATGTGGCTGACCTCGCCGGTGGTGGGATCGAGCGCGAAGATCCCCGGCTCGGCGAAATCGGCGAAGAGGTAGAGCCCCTGAAGTGCCGTGATGGCCGAGCCGCGGTAGACGAACCCGCCGATGGCCGAGGAACCCCCAACGTTGTCCCAGTCGTAGATCGGGTCGGTGAGTTCGGTGGTACCCGAACCGCTGAACGGTTTGGTGCCCTCTTTGATGTTCCACCCGAGATTGGCACCGAGTTTCGATCGGGGCACCCGGTTGATCTCCTCTTTGGAGTTCTGACCGACATCGGCGATCCAGTAGTCGCCGGTGGTGTGGTCGATCGAGAAGCGCCACGGGTTGCGAAGTCCGAGGAAGGCGATCTCGGGTGCGACCGTGGTCGACCCGGCGAACGGATTGTCGGCGGGAATGGAATACGGCGTTGACGAACCGGCCGGAGTCGGGGCGATGCGCAGGACTTTGCCCAACAGGGTGGTGGGGTTCTGGCCGTTGCCGAGGGGATCGCCACTCGAACCGCCGTCGCCGAGACCGATGAGGAGATTGCCGGAATCGTCGACGAGCAACTGTCCGCCGTTGTGATTGGCGAAGGGCTGTTCCACGAAGAGCAGCGTCCGCATTGTCTCCAGCTTCGGAACACCATCGACCATGGCCAGAGCGTTCACGTTGGTGTTGCCGTCGCGGTCGGTGTAATGGACGTACATCTCGTCGCCACTCGGCGAGAAGGCGAGACCGAGCAGGCCGCGTTCGCCCTTGGCCTCGGTGCGGTCCTGTAACGAGAGGATTTGGGTGGAAGCGCCCGACTCCACATCGACGCGATGAACGGTGCCGGACTGCGATGCCACATAAACAATGCCGGCTGGATCGCCGGTGCGAGCGGCGAACGCGGTCGGTGTTGCGATCTTCGCGATCGATTCGGCCTGGACCACCTGAGCGAGAGACGAGGGTGGCACGGGTTGCGAACGACTGCTGGAACCGCAGGCCGCGGCCAGCAAAGCGATCGCCAGAAGGACGGGAAAGACACGAGTCGCGTGGCGGCGGTTCATGGACGACCCTCCTCAACGAGCCAACGGGCGACGGGAAACCTTGTAGGACAGAGGCTATGGGCGGTATCGAGGTCCTCCGCCCTCGACCCGTCTGCGACGCCGACCGCCCACATCAGCGAACCAGCCGGCAGCGATAGTTGCGAATGGTCGCTGCCGCGCAACGAGCCACAGTCCCCAATCAGG
>CAZMJK010000091.1:0-7338 GCA_964566555.1 uncultured Bifidobacterium sp.
GACGGTCCGACCGAGGAACAACTCACGGTTCTCAACTCGATCGCGACGCACTTCTGGGGAGTGCCGAATGTTGATCTCTCGCCAGAGCAGGCGTTCAGCCCCGAGGAAGCGGCGATCAGTATCACCGACGATCGCCTGCGTCGTCGCACCCGTGAATTGATGGTCTTGCTCGAGCTGTGTCGTCATCCTCTCGAGCCGGCGCATGAGCAGCACGTCGAGGACTATTGCCACGCGCTGGGCGGGGACGGTCCGGGAATCGAGTTGGCCCGTAACTACGTGTCCAAGGGGGCGGAAACGGCGATCGGCGATTGGTTGCGTCGGTTCAACGAGAAGGCCCCGGAAATGATGGAGCCACTCATGATCGAGTTCGCGCAGATCAGCGACGACGATGAAGAGGGCAGGGCCGACATGGCGCGCCAGTTCGCGGAACTCGAGGCGGCCCTGCGCGCGGCCAGACCGGGAACGTTGGGGGCAGAGTTCATCTCGTTCTACGACCGCAACGGCTTCACGATCGGGCCGGAATCGATTCCGCTTCTCGGTCACGACATGGCTCATGTGATCGGTGGCTACGACGCGACGCCGATCGGTGAGATCTGTATCGGCGCGATGAAGTTGATGGTCACCGACAGCGATATCCATTGGCTCGAGTTCCTTGGCAACGTCATGATCCACGAAACCGGAATCACGCCCGAGAATTACAAGGCGCATGAGAGTGCACTCAAGGACGCGGCGAACATCGACTTGATGGTGCGAGCGATGGAGCGCGGTCGAGACACGAAACTCGATTTCTCGAACGGTGACCATCTCTCGATGATTGAATGGCCGATCGACGAGGTTCGCGCCCACTACGGAGTGCCAGCCCTCTAGATCAGCCCGTCGTCATCGGCTCGTCGTTGTCGTCCGACATCAGGTCATCAAGCTGCGAAGGAAGTCCATGAAACTGCATCATCCGGATCCATTCACTGGACGTTGGAAGGCGAAGTGGATGTGGAACGCCCATCCCGCGCTGCAACTCGAGACCGCCACGCGCATGGTCCTGGCCGATCCCACCGACAAAGTTGCGATGTTTCGTAGGGAACTTGACCTCGGAGTGGTGCCGGCCACGGTGCCGGCGCGGATCTGGGCTGATGGTCGCTACATCCTGCGCGTCAACGGCGTCGAAGTGGGTCGCGGGCCAGTGCGCAGCGATCCGCGGGCGGCGCACTACGACGTGGCGGATCTGGCACCGTTCCTCAAGCCGGGAGCCAATGTGATCTCGATCGTGGCCCGTCACTTCGGAACCGCCACATCGTGGTGGATGCCGGTCCCGCCCTCGTACTCGATGGGCGCGGGTGGCGTTGTGTTCGAAGCGCTCATTGGGGACGAGTGGCTGATCTCCGACAGAAGCTGGCGCTGCGCGCCCGTCTCACCGTGGACACCAGTGCCGGTACCCGGTGATGTGGCGTGTCTTCCGCTCGAATCCTTCGATGCGCGCGTCTACGAACACGGCTGGGAATCCCCTGATTTCGACGCCTCGGGATGGAAGCAAGCGTTCGAGATCACTCCGTTCAGCACCGGTGGTCATGGCGATCCGCACCCTCCGACCGAACCGTTCGGCCTGTTGCGCCCCCCGGTTCGTAAAGCGTTCGCGGGCGGGGCGGTGCACACCGCCGCGCTGATCGCATCGGGACAGCACCTCGGTGCGCCACTCGATGAGGATCCCGTGCGTCAGGTGCTGAATGACGAGACCTGTCTTCGTGAGGGGCGTGGGTCGGAATCGTTCACCCTGTATCGCTTCGATCTCGGCCGGATTGCGGCGGGCACCGTGCGATTGCGCATCGCGGGCGCAGTCGCGGGAACTGTCGTGGACGTCGCTGCGTCCGAGCACCTCGATGCCGATTCGTTCCTCGTGACGCGCGGCCAACACGCAGGTCTGCGGTACGTCTGTGCAGGCTTCGACGTCGAGGATTTCGAATCCTTGGACATCATCGGGACTCGCTACCTGCATGCGAGCGTTCGTGTCCCCGACGGCGCCGACGCCCCGGAGATCTCGGTGGCAATCGCCGATCGTCATCGCCCACGCCCCGAGGGTGCCTCATTCGAATGTTCCGATCCACTGCTGAACGAGATCTACGCCGTCGGTCTGCGCACCGTGGACCTGTGCGCGCTCGATGCGTACGTCGATTGCCCCACCCGGGAGCAACGGGCATGGACGGGTGATTCCGTTGTGCATCAGATGGTCGACCTCGTGGCGAATCCCGATTGGTCAATGCCGATCTGGCACCCGCAGTTGGCCACCATGTCGCGAACCGACGGCATGTTGCATATGGCGGTGGCCTCGGACTTCGCCGATGACGATCGGACGTTCGTTCCCGACTGGTCGCTCATGTGGGTGCACTCGGTGTGGAATCTCTATCGCTACACCGGCGATCGTGAGGTGGTCGCCGAGTTACTGCCCGTCGCCGAACGAACATTGCGCTGGTTCGAGTCGTTCCTCGGCGACGACGGGTTGCTGCGAGACGTCACCGGTTGGGTGCTCATCGACTGGGCGAGTTTCTACAGCCGCGGGTGCTCTTCGACACTCAATGCGGTGTGGGCCAGAGCACTCGAGGACTTCGCCGAGATGAGCGAGTGGATCGGTAACTCGGGCTCGGCCGCCTGGGCGCGAAATCGGTACGAAGCAGTACGCGCTGCGTTCGATGTCTTCTGGGACGCCGATCGAGGTGTGTATATCGATCACATCTTGGGCGGCATCGCCCAACGTCCGGCTGCTCAGCACGGGGGCGCAGCGGCGTTGTGGGCCGGGATCGTCCCGACCGATCGAGCCGCGAGGGTGGCCGAACGCCTTATCGATCGCTCGCGGTTGATTCGTCATTCGTTCGTGATGGATCCGGTGACACCGACCGGTGGCTCGACCGGCTACGGCTACATGCTCTCGGGGTATCCCGCGCCGGAATGGGATGTCGAGAACCAGATGGTCGAAGCCGAACCGTTCTTCCGGTTCGTGGTGCACGACGGTCTGGTGCGGGCAGGTCGAGCCGATCTGATCGCCGATCTGTGTCGGGATTGGAAGGTGTTCCTCGATGCCGGGGAGACCACCTGGCCGGAGTGTTGGACGGGCGGGACTCGTTGTCACGGTTGGTCGTCGACACCCACTCGCGATCTCATTCAGCATGTTCTGGGGGTCACGCCCGCGGAGCCTGGATTCGGTTCGGTGCGCGTGGTTCCGAACCTCGGCGATCTCGAATGGGCGCGGGCCACCGTTCCCACCCCCCACGGCTTTGTGCACGTCGAAGCACGAGCCGATGGCACCGTCTCGATCGAGAGTCCGATTCCTGTCGTGCGTGTCTGATCGACACGCACACCAACGAGCGATCTCGTTGACCAAGAGGCCACGACCTGCGCTCGATCATTCCTCAGTAGAGTGCCCTTGTGGAGCAGGTGACGCGGGTCGGCATCGTCGGTGGTGGTCAGTTGGCGATGATGATGGCCGACGCCGGTGCTCGACTCGGGCTCACCATCGATGCGCTCGTTCAGGGGTCGGAGGATCCGGTGGTCGGGCGCTGTGAGCGCACGGTGATCGGCGATGCTCGAAGCGCCGATGCGCTCCGGGAACTGGCCGAGCAGGTCGAGGTCATCACGTTCGATCACGAACTGGTCGACGCCGATGTGCTGGCCTCGCTCGAAACTGAAGGGATCGTGATTCGTCCCTCATCGGCGTCGATGCGGGTTGCCATCGACAAGCAGCGCCAATTCGAACTCTTCCGCGAACACAATCTCACTCAGCCCGAAACGGTCGTGGTGCACGACGTCGACGCTGCCGTCGCAGCGTTCACCGCGTTCGGGGGAAGGGCTGTCGCCAAAGTGGCGACCGGCGGCTACGACGGACGAGGTGTGCTGCTGGGTGCATCCGAAGCAGGTCTGCGGGAATGGTTTCCGACCACGCCGGTGGCCGTACTCGTTCAGCGGGCCATGGAGATCGAGTACGAGATCGCCGCTCAAGTCGTGAGAGCCGTCGACGGCACGATGGTCTCCTATCCGCCGGTCCGAACCGTGCAGTCCAACGGCATGTGCAGCGTGGTTCATGTGCCTGCGCAATGCGATGTCGACATCGAACGCGAAGCTGTTCGAATCGCTCGGATGATCGCAGATGCGATCGGAGTGATCGGCATCCTTGCGGTGGAGTTCTTCGTCGTCGACGGCGAACTCGTCGTGAACGAACTGGCGGCACGACCCCACAATTCGGGCCACCTAACGATCGAGGCGTCGCTGACCTCACAGTTCGAGAACCACATGCGGGCGGTGACGGGACGATCGCTCGGATCGGGCGAGTTACGGGTGGCGGCGGCAGCAATGGTGAACATCGTCGGACAACTGGCGCCCACGGCAGCGCTTGCTGACGCCCCCGAGGACGTCGCAGTGCATCTCTATGGCAAGGCGCCTCGTCCGGGACGCAAAATCGGTCACGTCACTGCGGTGGCGGCAACAACAGGCAGAGCGGTCGAACTCGCCATCGAGACGGCGGCGCAACTCGAGAACGGAGACATGAGGTCATGACAGTTGCCATCGTGATGGGGAGCGATTCCGACCTGAGTTCGATGCAGGGCGCCATCGACGCGTTGACGCGCTTCGAGGTCGACCACATCGTTCACTGTGTTTCCGCCCACCGTGATCCGCAGGGGATGCTCGATTTCGCCGCTTCGGCCGCGGCCAACGGTATCGATGTGATCATCGCCGGTGCGGGCGGAGCGGCCCACCTTCCGGGAATGATCGCGTCGGCGACGCCACTTCCCGTGATCGGCGTTCCCGTTCGTCGGCCGGCGTTCAATGGTCTCGACGCTCTGCTCTCCATCGTGCAGATGCCAGCGGGAATTCCCGTCGCAACGATGGCGGTCGATGGCAGCGAGAACGCAGGTCTCCTCGCGATCCGCATCCTCGCCCTCGGCGATGACCGGTTACGAGCGAAACTGGACGAGCACGCTGCGGGCCTCAAGGCGATCGTGGCCGAGAAGGATGCACGATTGCGCGGTTAGACGGCGGCGCCCGCCATCTCCTCGAGTCGGCGGACCCGTTCCTCGACGGGAGGATGGGTCATGAACAGTCGGCTGAAGTCTTTGCGGGTGCCGGTCAGGGGGTTGACGATCCAGGCACTGGCTTGGGCCGGGGTGATGTCCATCGGTGAGCGCTGCGCGATGGTCTCGAGCCGCCGAAGGGCTGATGCCAGTGCCAACGGATCGTTCGACAATTGAGCGCCGTAGCGGTCGGCATCGAATTCCCGTGAGCGTGACACCGCCATCTGCAAGAGACCGGCTGCGAGCGGGGCGATGAGCGCCATCAACAGCATCGTGCCAGCGCCGGGTCCGTCCTCGTCGTCACTACTGCCGAACATCCCGGCGAACATGGCCATATTGGCCAGCAACGAGATCGCAGTGGCGATCGCGGCCGCGATGGAGCCGATGAGGATGTCGCGGTTGCGGATATGCGCGAGTTCGTGGGCAAGCACGGCGCGGACTTCGTTGGGTGGACAGTTGGCCAACAAGCCCTCGGTCACGGCGACCGCGCTGTTGGCCGGATTGCGTCCGGTGGCGAAGGCGTTGGGTTGGGGCGAGGGGGAGAGGTAGATCCTCGGCGTCGGTAGACCGGCGCGTTCGGCAAGCCCACTCACCATCTGGTGCAGTTCCGGAGCACTCTGAGCGTCGACCTCGACGGCGCGAGCTGCCTTGATGGCGATGCGATCGGAGTACCAGTACGAGGCACCGGTGATGGCGAACGCAATCGCCAACCCGATGAGGGCGCCACCGATTCCCCCGAAGAGTGAACCGAGAATGACGAAGATGCCCCCGATCCCGGCGAGCAGAACAAAGGTCTTCATCGTGTTGCGGAAGGACATGGTCGCTCCTTTCAGCCGAATTCGAGGAGGTCGGAAAGAAAGCTGGTCGCCTTCTTCTTCTTGGGCTTCTCGTGACGCTCGTACTTGTCGCGTTTGTCGTAGTGATCTGATCGCTCGGATCGATTCGAACGATCTCTCGGCACCGAGGCCGCAGTGAGTTGGAGGTTGGTTCGTTCGATCACTTTGTCGAGCTCTCCTCGATCGAACCAGATGCCTCGACATTCCGGGCAGTAATCCAACTCGATTCCTTCTCGATGGGTGAGGAGGAGTTCGCGTCCATCGACCGGGCAGTTCATGAGTTGCTCCGTTCATCATTGGTGACGACGTCGCTATTGGCATAGAGATCGTCGATCACCGAGGTGTAATGGGTTGCCAGCGCTTTGCGGCGCAGTTTGAGTGTCGGTGTGAGGAACGCGGAGTCGGGGGTCCACTCATCGGGAAGGACGTGGATCTTTCTCACTCGTTCGGCATTCGAGAACCGATCCATGACCTCGAAGACCCCTCGTTCCACGTCGGCGATCAACTCGGGATGCTGACTCAACCGGAACGGATCGACGACGGCGAGGTCGCGAGCGTTCGCCCACTGCGCCAGTGCATCTCGATCGAGGGTGACGAGAGCGCTGACGAACGGACGGCCGTCGCCGACGGCGCAGGTGAAGGCGACCAGTGGCACGGTGCGCATGGCGGCTTCGAGATTCGCGGGGCTGACGTTCTTGCCTCCCGCAGTCACGATCAGCTCCTTCTTGCGATCGATGACTCGGAGGTTCCCGTGCTCGTCGAGTGCCCCGATATCGCCGGTGTGCAACCAGCCGTCACCGTCGATCGTCTCGGCCGTCGCGTCGTCCCGCCCGAGGTAGCCCATGAAGACGTTGCCGCCGCGGAACAGGATCTCGCCGTCCTCGGCCAGTCGCAGTTCACTCCCGGGAATGGCGGGCCCGATCGTCCCGGCCTCGACCAGATCGGTGGTCCAGGCGATCGGGCCCGCGGTCTCGGACATCCCGTAGATCTCCGTCAAGGGGATGCCGATGGCTCGGAACCACTCCAACGTTTCCGGGGGAGTCGGAGCGGCTCCGGTGACGGCGAGTTCGATGTGGTCGAGTCCGAGCGCATCGCGCACTGGCGCGAGGGCGACGACGTCGAGGAAGTCGAGCGTTGCCCGGTCGTTCTCGGTCTCGGCCTCGGTCGACAGCCGTGATCGAATCTCAGTGGCGGTCGTGATCGCTTCGGCGAATCGATCACGTCGCTCGGGGTCGACCGCGAGAGCACCTTCTACTCCGGCCCGCAGTTTCTCCCACACGCGGGGAACTCCGAAGAGGAGATGTGGCCGAACCACTTTGAGATGTTCGGCAAGTGCGCCGGCGTCCGCGCAGGTCGTGACTTCGTAGCCCGAGCTCACCGCCGAATAGTGCGACGTGGATCGCTCAGCAATATGCGCCATGGGCAGGTACGAGATGATCCGCTTCCCCGAC
>CAZMJK010000092.1:0-3672 GCA_964566555.1 uncultured Bifidobacterium sp.
TACCCCCGGCATTCGCGCCGTCGGCCTCGTCGCCGACTCCGATGCCGTCGACGATGCGCTGGCCGATCTCGACGACCACGCGCAGCACTGCCGATTCGCCGACTGCCAACACGAAGGGCAGCCGGGTTGCGCGATCGAGGCCGCCCGTCGCCGCGGCGAACTCTCCGAAGATCGATTCGAGGCATGGAAAGCACTTCGCGAGGAAACCGAGGCAGCCGCGCAACGAGCAACGGAGACGGCGCGCCGTCGCACCGACCGAGATCTGGCCAAACAGGTGAAACTCGCGAAACGAGAGGGTCGGATCCGGCGCTGAGCGCTAGGTGGTGGTCGCTCGCACCGCGTCGACGATTTCGTCGACAGGACGAAATGTGAGACCTGCTGCGGCCCTTCGCGCCCATCTCACGATGCCATCTGCGTCGATCACGAAGACCGATCGTCGGTAGAAGCCGATCGGACCGAGGATGTCATAGGAGCGCGCCACCGACTTCTCCACATCGGAGAGCAGCGGGAACGCGAATCCTCCGTTCCGCTCTGCGAACTCACGATGCGCATCGACCGATTGAGGACTCAGCGCCAACACCTGGGCTCCCACCGAGGCGAACGACGCCATGTCGTCGGTATAGGAGCGCAACTGTGCGGTGCACACCGGTGAGTTGTCCGCCGGATAGAACACCAGGACGACGGGTGCGCCGCGGTAGTCGGCGAGCGAGAAGCGTCGCTCGACCGAGCCGTCTCCCTCCACGCCATCCAAGGAGAAGTCGGGGGCGAGGTCTCCCACTCCGATCATGACGTCGTGCTCCTCCCGACCATTGACGACCGACAGGACCCTAGTCAGTGGTGACGGAGTCGTCGGAGCGCCGGCTCGATCATCCGTGGCGGAAACGCTTCGGCGTCATGTCGCTTCAGGAGTTCGATGACACCGACGACGCCCGCCGCGTTGAGGACGAGGCCGAGGGGAATACCGATGAGCAGATCGCCGCCGGTGAGGAGACCCTGATTGGAGGACTCCGCGAAGAACCACACCACCGTGGGGATGAACAACACCAACGACGTGAGCATCCCCGGGTTGTAGGCAATCCTCAACCGGAGCGGCATGAACACCAGATGGAAGACACAGTTCCCGATCGACACCATCAATGTGGCGACACCGAGCCAGAGCGCGTGTGACCACAGCAGGGCGGCGAGAACGTACCCTCCCCAACCCACGACGACGTTGACCACCATCCCCGACGTGGGGTTCAACGGATAGCGACTCGGGTCATCACTTCGGAACAGCCCGATGTTGAGCATTCCTGCGAACCATCCCGGCCAGCGCCACTCCTCGAACTGATGCAGGAAGAGCGTGAGCAGACTCACCCACAGGATGAGCTGCACCGTGGAGAAGTCAGGGCGGATCAGCAACCAGAGAACGACGAGCACGGCGCCAATCACAACGCCGACATCGAACCACACCCTTCGAAACGCACCCATTCCCCCCACCTTTCGTCCTCGCGGAACAGATTGCCGGTCAGCCCAATTCCTGCATGAGCTCGTCGGGGATGTCGAAGTTGGCATAGACGTCCTGCACGTCGTCGTCATCCTCGAGGGCATCGATCACGCGCAGGACCGCTTTGGCCGCCTCGGCCGTATCGAGCATCACCGTCGTCGTCGACACCATCGTCGAGTCGGCCGATTCGACCGCGAGACCCGCCTCGTCGAGGGCCGCGCGTACCGCCGGCAGATCGGTTGGGGCGCAGACCAACTTCCAGGTGTCACCCTCGTCGGCGAGGTCTTCGATGCCAGCGTCAAGCGCCGCCATCATGATGTCGTCCTCGTCAATGCTTCGCGGGAGGATCACGACGCCTTTGCGTTCGAACTGCCAGGACACCGCGCCGGGTTCGGCGAGAGAACCGCCTGTCTTCTTCAGTGCCGTTCGGATCTCGCTGCCCGAACGATTGCGGTTATCGGTGAGGACGTCGATGAGGATGGCGACTCCGTGCGGCGCGTACCCCTCGTACGTGATCTGCTCGTAGGTGACGCCTTCGAGTTCGCCGGTTCCCCGCTTGATGGCTCGTTCGATCGTGTCGATGGGCACCGAATTGTCTCGCGCCTTCTGGAACATCGTGCGCAGCGACGGATTCATTGCGGGATCGCCACCCCCTTCACGCGCCGCAACCTCGACTTGGCGAATGAGTTTGGCGAAGACTTTGGCTCGCTTCTGATCGGCAGCACCCTTCTTGTGCTTGATCGTCGCCCATTTGGAATGTCCGGACATCGGTACCTCTCCTACGAGTGGGAAATCGCGAGGAAGGCCATCATGCTGCCATCCCCTTGATGAAGAGTTCATGGAGTCGAAGATCCGGAGACAGTTCCGGATGGAACGACGTGACGAGGATCGGGCCTTGTCGACAAGCAACCGGTCTCCCCTCCTCCACCGCAGCGAGGATCTCGACTCCCCTCCCGACCCGTTCCACAACTGGCGCTCGGATGAACACCGCGTGCATCGGGGCTTCGGGGAGGCCGATCACCTCGAGATCGGTTTCGAACGAATCGATCTGGCGACCGAACGCGTTGCGACGAACGGAGATGTCGATTGCCGCGAACGACAACTGGTCATCACGTCCATCGAGGATCTCCGAGGCGAGCATGATCATGCCCGCACAGGTGCCGAATGCCGGCATTCCCGCCCGCAGTCGTTCCACGAGCGGCTCGAAGAGTTCGTTGATGACCAGCAACTTGGAGATCGTGCTCGACTCGCCGCCCGGAAGGATCAGGCCATCCACACGGGCGAGATGTTCCGAACGACGCACCTCGACCGACTCGACGCCAAGACGATCGAGCGCGTGACGATGAGGGTCAACCGCGCCCTGAAGCGCGAGGACTCCGATACGGGGAAGCGCCACCTGGGGGCTCCGATCCACGACCGATCATGATGTTCGGCGCACCGCTGAGCGGGTCACCAACCCCGTTCGGCAAGTTTGGTTTCGAGGGAACCGATCTCGAGTCCCGGCATGGCATCGCCGAGTCCGCGACTGACCTTCACGAGGATGTCGGGGTCGAGGTAGTTCGCCGTCGCCTCGACGATGGCCTTGGCCATCTGCGACGGATCGGAGCTCTTGAAGATGCCCGAGCCGACGAACACCGCCTGCGCGCCGAGTTGCATCACCAACGAGGCGTCGGCCGGAGTGGCGATCCCTCCTGCACAGAACATCGGCACCGGAAGCGTGCCGGTCTCGGCGATCTCCTGAACCAGTGGCAGCGGGGCTTGGAGACGCTTCGCCCAATCGAAGAGTTCCGCCTGATCAGCAGTGGTGATCTTGCGGATGTCGCCGAGGATCGACCGCAGGTGGCGCACCGCCTCGACGACGTTGCCCGTGCCCGCCTCGCCCTTCGAGCGAATCATGCAGGCACCCTCGGAGATTCGACGCAGCGCCTCACCGAGATTCGTGGCACCGCAGACGAAGGGAACGTCGAAGGCCCACTTGTCGATGTGGTGCGCCTCGTCGGCTGGGGTGAGAACTTCCGATTCGTCGATGTAGTCGACCTGGAGTGCCTGAAGGATCTGCGCCTCGGCGATGTGTCCGATGCGGGCCTTGGCCATCACCGGGATGCTCACGACCTCCTGAATGCCCTGGATCATCTCGGGATCGCTCATGCGGGCGACACCACCGTCGCGACGAATATCGGAAGGCA
>CAZMJK010000092.1:3682-4268 GCA_964566555.1 uncultured Bifidobacterium sp.
GACGTCCATGATGACGCCGCCCTTCAGCATGTCGGCGAGGCCTCGCTTGACGAGGTCGGTACCAGTTGCGCGGGAGATCAGCCCGGGGGTGGAGGCAGCCATGGTCGCAGTCTACGGGCGAGGACCGTACGGGAACGAAGTCGAATAGGTTCAGCCCTTGATGGCGAGGTAGGCGTCGGCGGTGGCTTGATCGAGGGTGATCACCGGCGATCCGGCTCGAGGCAGCGCGACCCACGTCCGTCCCGGGGTGAGTTGGATCGGCGTTCCGTCGTTGGCGGTGTAGGTCGCCGGCTTCTCCGCGGAGGGACGAGACCATGTCCCGGCGACGGCTCGACCCTCGGTGAAGACCAGCACCTTGCCCGATCCCACCGTAAGTGCCATCGGTGAACGGCTGTCGGAAGGACTCGTCCCGTAGTCGATGAACTGCACGATGACATTGGCCGGAGCGACCTGCACTCCGGCGGTGTCGAGCGTTGCGCTCTTGGCGCGCGGATGGGATTGATCCACCTGCAGTCGCGACCACCCTTTCGCCGTGGCGTTCCAGACGTAATCGACGGACACTCCTCCGCAGTCGATCGTGAATCCG
>CAZMJK010000092.1:4278-7213 GCA_964566555.1 uncultured Bifidobacterium sp.
GAATCCGGGGATGGGTGCACCGGGCAACGCCGTCGTGGTCGTGGTCACGGGCGCCAGTGTGGTGGTCGTGGCGTCGGACTTCTTCTTCGACGTCGGCGACGTGGTCGAGCTGGTGGTGGTCGGCGCGGCGAGCACCGGTTTGCGATAGGTGAAGATCGGAGCCGGGTTGCTCGGGTTGTCCGGCCCCTTGAGTTCGAGCAACTGCGGAAGGTGGACGTAGAGGTTGTGGGGCGCCTGACGCTCGTTCGAGCGGTAGTACGCGGGTGAGGCCGCGTCGTACGACGCATCGATGAGGATGCCCTTCCGAGCCGCGGCGGCGACTTCGCCCATCACACCGCCATTGGCCCCCGACCAGGAGAACAGCGGGGTCGAGAGATCGGCGACGAGATTGATGTCACTCGAACGCGCCGATCGCACAGGACCGACCGGATCGACAAGATTCGAGTGGAACACGAGTGCGTATCGCGTGATGCCCTCGACGAGTAGTTCGTAGACGATGTCGGCCTCGTTGATACCCGTCTGCGGTCGTGCGTCTGGGCTGTTGTCCATCTTCACCACGATGGCCGGATGCGCGGGACCCCCGGCCTTGGCATCGGGAAGCCCGGTGAGCGGCCACACGGGCAGCGGTGCAGTGGTCGTCGTCGACGTGGTCGTCGCCTCCGGTTCCGCACTCTCGTTCGAATCGGATCGAGTGAGTGCGAACGCCACCCCACCAGCGATCACCACGACCGCAATCGCACCACCGATGATGAGCCACAGTTTCTTTCGAGTCACAGCAATCGAAGCGCTTCCATCCGATGGGTAAGGGAGTCGGTGGCGTCCGCGAGCGGATCGACCAACCACAAGTTGCGCAACGACGGAGATCCGGCCGAAACCATCGTGCCAACACGAACACAGACCCCGAGCGCATCGACCAGCCCCGGTGGGTACCGCGTGAGCATGACTGCAGCCCGATCGAGGAGCACGTCATGGTCGGGATCGTCCAGCGTCGACTGATGGCCGAGCATCGAGGCGAACAACCGGGTCATTGGTGCTCGTTCGAGACGGAGGCCCATCGTGGCCGCAAACACCTCGCCCTGTCGCAGTTGCACGAAGGCGCGCGCCATCACCGCCTCGAGTTCGATGCGTGAGAGTTGTGTCAGCACGCCCTTCGTCGCCACGATCGCCGCATGATCGACGTCGGTTCCAACCACCAACACGTTCACCGAAGGAGAGTCGAGCACGAGGAGTGTCGGCATCGGAACTCCAGCCGTCGCCGACAACCCCTCAGCGAGATTGCGGAATCCGGCAGAGTCGTCATCCGATGCGGGAGCCGCACCGAGTTGGCTCAGGATCGCGTCGTCGATGCCAACGGTGAAGGTTCGAACGCGAACGATGACCGCGACCGCCGTCAGCACGATTCCGATCACGAGACCGATGACGCCGAGAATGATGACCAGCGCGGCGGTCACCACGATTCCTGCTGCCGCCAGCGGGAGGGCGGAGGCAAGGGCGTAACTCGTTGAGCGAGGCACCGCTTGCTCGAGGGTGGAGGTCACACGAGGCCTTCGATCGGGAGATGGGACGAGTCGATACTAACGGCGGACCGCAACCCGCTCGAAGATCTCCTCGTACCGTTCGGCGAGGTGGTCCATGGAAAATCCCGCCGCCCGTTGCGCGCCCGAGGCCACGAGCGAGTCTCGCAATTGCGTCTCCTCGATCACGCGGCGCAACGCCCCGGCCAGCGCCGATGGGTCGCCCGGAGGCACCAAGAGTCCGTCACGATCAGCCCTCGCGACATTCGCGTAGCCCGGCAGATCGCTCGCCACCACCGCCGTTCGCGCCGCCATCGCTTCGAGCAACACCACGCCGAACGACTCTCCCCCGAGCGAGGGCGCACAGAACACCTGCGCCGATCGCAGTCGTCGGATCTTCTCGGCTTCAGAGATCCGACCCAACCATTCGATACGGGGGTCGCCGGCGACCCGCCGGCGGAGTTCCTCGGTCTCGGGGCCGTCGCTCGCGATGCTCAGACGGACGCCGGCGGGGAGCTCTCCCATCGCCTCCAACAAGACGGCGAGGCCCTTACGGGGTTCATGACGCCCGAGGAAGAGGATCGTGGGCGGCTGCGATGGTTCGACGGGTTCGCCTTCGAAGGCGGCGAGATCCACCCCGTTGAACAGCAGTTCGTAGGTGCCGCCGACCGCGTCGATCGCCATGTCCCGGGCATCGGCGGACACGGCACAACGCACATCGATCTTGCGCGCCAACCAGCGCACGACCGGGCCGAGGAATCGATAGGCCGCACTCTCGCCGGCGGCGTGGAACGTTCCGACGATGGGCTGCGACTTGAACAACAGTGCCGTATTGGTCACTCCCGGCGCCAGCGGTTCATGCACGTTGATCACATCGAACCGTTCATCGCGTAATGCTCGAATGGTGCGCAACTGCGCCGACGGATCAGGAGCGATGGGGGCGACCGACCCGTTGGCAGCGGTGGGCAGACTGTCGCCGAGTGGTGTGACCCCGGCATCGGGCGGTGGACCGTCGCACGGTCCCAGCACACGAACATCGTGACCCCGCGTCCGCAGTGAACGGGCCAGCGAGAGCACCTGACCCTGCACTCCTCCCGGAAGCGTCAGGCTGTAGGGACAGACGATGCCGATCCGCATCTCAGTTCGCCGCCATCGGCGGACGCGACGCGGATGTGGCTTGCCGATCTTCTCGAGTTCTTCGTAGTCGCTCGGCCAATTCGGCTGCTGCAGGTGCCATTGGGTCGGCGCGCGACGGATGAGCGATTCGAGCTGCATTGCGAGTTCCTCGGTCACCCGGCGCACGTCGTCACGCAATCGCCCCTGGCGAGCCGTCACCATGGGTGGCTCGACGACAGCGCGGTGACCGGTTCGGCCTTCGAAGTACACCGCACAGGGAATCAGCGCGGCGCCCGTGCGTAACG
>CAZMJK010000093.1:0-7083 GCA_964566555.1 uncultured Bifidobacterium sp.
CACCTTCTCGGCGAAGGTGAGTGGGCGTCCGAGACGATCGCGACCGATGGCGACGTTCTCGGCCAGGCGGCCATAGACGCCGTTGATCAGTTCGATGGGGGTAGTGGCGGCAACAGCCATGGGGGAGCCTTTCCGATGCGCAGCGAAACAGGCTGAGTCTACGGCTCAGGCGCCCTTCAGTTTTCCGGTCGTCGTGGTCGTCGTGAGGTTCTCGACGAAGTCGGTGATGAAATTCGGGTTCCGGATCAGGAAGATCAGATAGACGATCGAGAGGATGATGCCGATCACCCCGAGCACAATGCCGGCGATGGCCATGCCTTCGCCTTTGCGCCAGCCGTTCGAGCGGGCGATGGTGCGACGGGCACTCACCCCGAGGCCGAGCGCGGTCGGGCCGAGGATGATCCCGAGGAACCCGGTGCAGGGGATGGAGAGGATGCCGCACACCATCGCGGCGATGGCCATGCCGGAGAACTTGGGGCCCGACCAGGCCGGTGGGGGTGGCGCCCATCCCGGCGGAACCGGCGGCGGGGACAGGTTCGTCGAAGGCGGAGGCGACACGGCCTGAGGCCCGGGCCAGGCCGGGTTGGGGGCGAAGTCCGGGGGAAAATCCTCGGGGCGCGGGTTGGCCGGCGCTCGGTCCTCGGGTGGGAGGGGATTGCCCCAGGGATCGGTCATCGGTTCCGGACCCTATCGGCCACACGGCCGGCGCCGACGGCAACGGCGATGGCGAGCACGACGACGGCGGCATCGAGTGGTGACACCGCCGCCGGTCGATCGGTGGCGAGGCTGACGGCGGCGAGGACCATGAGTCCGAGGTTGCGGGCAATGTCGATGATCGAGATCGGGCGTGAACGTGCGGCACCGAAACACGCGCATGGCACTCGGACGCCGGCGCGGAGTCGACCCACGAGGAACGTGGTGAAGAACGCGAGGGTGGCCAAGGCCGCGATCGCTCCGGCCGGAGGAACGATGAGGAGCAGGATGACGATCGAGAGCTCGGCGATCGGCACGAAACGAGCGAAGAACGAGGGTCGAGGAACGCCGAGAGCGGTGAAGTCGGCCTCGGTGCCGGGCAGGTCGCGAAGCTTCGCGATCGCGGCGATGGCGAAGATCGCTGCGAGTGCGACGGCGGCTGCGTATCCGAGTCCAGAACTACTCACCGGACCATTGTGGTCCGATCACGAGCCGTAGAGTCATTCCGTGGTCACGTCACGATTGCGGTCGACGCCTGTGGGTCTCATGGTCGTCCTCTGCGCGGTGCTCGCCCTGCTCCCCGCGTGTTCGTCCTCCTCCACGGCACCGACCGCCAGTGGCGTCGGCGCGACCTTTCCCGTCGGCATCACGTCGTTCACCGTGGTCGATGAGTCGCGCCCCACCCCGGCGAACGCGGCGCAGGCGGGGCAACCGAATCGCTCGATCCCCGTGCGGGTCTGGTATCCGGCGCTGGCGCCGAACGCCGATGCCGCGACCGACGACGACTTCTCCTCGGTGAACGATCCCACGCCGCAGTTCGATGCGCCGCCGGCCACCGGATCGGGGCCGTTCCCGTTGATCGTGTTCTCGCACGGCCTCGGCGCTTCGCCGGCGTTGTACGGCGATCTGCTCGCATCGTGGGCCGCCGCCGGTTACGTGGTGGCCGCTCCCGCATTCCCCTTGAGCAAGCAGGATGCTCCGGGTGGTGCAGACGCTGGTGATGTGTCGAACCAGCCTGCCGATGTCTCGGTGGTGATCGCGCGAGCGATCGAGTTGTCGCGCAGCGCCGACGGTCGCGCGCTCGCAGGAATGATCGACGGCGAACACGTGGGCGTGGCCGGTCATTCGAACGGGGGGATCACGACGGCCGGCATCATCGGTCAGACCTGTTGTTTCGACGACCATGTCGATGCCGCGATCATCTTCGCCGGCACCTCGCAACTCTTCCCCGGTGGCACGTTCGACTGGTCGAGGACGCCACCGCTGCTCGTCGTTCATGGGGAGAGGGACACGCTGATCCCTCTTGACGAGGGCAAACGTCTCTACAACAACGCTCGCGCTCCGAAAGGCCTGCTCACCCTGCTCGATGGTGACCACACGTCCTTCGTGTTCCGTGACTCGAGAGGATTTCCGATCACCGCCAAGGCCACGCTCGATTTCTGGAACGGGTACCTCAAAGCCGACGCCGCCGCGATCGCTGCCCTCCCGTCCGATCAACAGGAAGGGATCGCCACGATGACGTTCGTGAGTGATCCCGCGCAGACGTCGTCGGTCGAGTATTCGACTCCGACGATGACGGCGCGCCGGGCAACAGTGACGCCGTCGACCGATCTGCGTGATGGACAGATCGTTCGGGTGTCATGGTCCGGGTTCCTGCCCGGTCGTGTCGTCAACGTCGTGCAGTGTGCCGACGGTGGTCGAGGGAGTTCGGCGGCCTGCAACCTCGTGACGGGAAAGATCCTTCAACCCAATCCCACCGGTTCGGGATCACTCGAGTTGCCGATCGTCGTCGGGCCGGTGGGTACGGGACGATGCGATGCCGACCATTCCGACTGCGTGATCACCATCAACGATGCGTCGTTGCAGGATGAGGACGCGAACATTCGGATCCCCATCACGTTTGCTCGTTGATTACGTAGCGAATCAGCGCTCGAACGACGCTGCTCGCTCCAGGGTAGTTAGCCCGTGAATGTGGGGACGGCTGGTAAATCGGGGAGCGTTGGGTCGGTTGGAGTCGGAGGTACAGCTCCGCTGAGCGACACCATTAGTGATTGCACGGTGCTGTTGGCCGAGTGCAGGCCGCCTGCATGGCAGGTGTAGTCCGTTACACAAGCGACTGAACGCAGCGAGGTGTTGGGCGAGCCAAGGTTTGGAGTTGCGAGGACCGACCAAGAGGTTCCATCCCATTCCATGACGAGAGCTTCATTGATTGACGAATTCGAGAAGCTCCCCGTCGCAACGCAAAACGATGAGGAAATGCAAGAAATGGATTGCAAGTAGGTCCCGGGCGATCCGGGATTCGGACTCGTAACCACGACCCAAGTTGCACCATCCCAGACCATCGTCAACGTTTCGCTGGACGAATTGCCGGCATAAATGCCGACAGCGAAACATTGAACTGTTGATGAGCACGATACCGACGTGAGCATGTTGCTATCAGCCCCAACATTTGGACTTGAAGCGAGCGTTACGCCCGTACCGTTCCAAGTCATGACGAGAGTCTGGTTAATCGGTCCGACTTCGTAGTAACCAACAATCGTGCACGCCGTGCTTGAAATACAGGAAACGGAACTCAAGTTCGCTCCAGCTGAACCTGGGTTTGGGCTGTTGACAATCGACCAGGCGACGCCATCCCATGACATGACCTGAGGTTGATTGGCGGAATTGTTGTCGTAGAGGCCAACAGCAAGACACGACGTCGGCGAGACACACGAGATCGATGTGAGGGAATTTGTGAATGAACCTTGGTTAGGGCTGCCGAGGATGGTCCAACTTGTGCCGTCCCATGCCATGACAAGTGTTCGATAAGTGGTGCCGTTGTAGAAACTGCCGACCGCAATGCAAGAGGTTTCAGAGCTACACGAAACCGATCGCAACTGGTTTGATCCAGAGCCTTGGCTTGGGGTGTTGAGGAGCGTCCAGTTCGTGCCGTCCCATTTCATGGTGAGGCTTTGATAGGTGGAACCGTTGTAGACGCTGCCGACCGCAATGCACGACCTAGCTGAAACACAAGAAACTGACTGAATCAGGTTGGCGTTGACGCCAACGTTTGGGCTTGTTTCAGCAGTGATCGACGAGATCGATGCGCCGGCCGGTTGCGCGATGCAGACTGCGAAAAAAAGAGACGTCGTGACGACGCAACGAAGCAGAATCTTTATCAATGGATTGTCCCTTGCGTCTGTCTCTAGTGGTGTTGCGACGACGCAGAGTACGGCTGCGGACGCTGGAGTCGCAATCGAAATGGCGCTTCAGACTCGGGGCCAGGAGCGGCGTGCGCCCTTGGCCTTTGCCGTGCGAGCCCAGGATCGGCGCCATGCTCCGGCATCGGGTCCATCGAGTGTCGGCGTCTGCTTCGAGGCCGCGTTCTTGCGGGCCTGCCACCAATCGGTGGCGGCTTCGTCGCCGAGAGCGGCCACCGCTTCCTGGATGCGAGTGGCGAAGGCTTTCGAATCCTCACCCTCGGCGGCGAACATCGGGGCACCGAACACCACGGTGGTGGGGGCCGGTCGCGGAATGCTGGTTCCCTTCGGCAGCACCTTGTTCGTCCCCTGGAGGAAAACCGGTACGACGGGGACACCACTGTGGGAGGAGAGGAATGCGGCACCGGAGGTGAACGGCCGGGCCCACCCGTCGGGTGAACGAGCACCTTCGGGGAAGATCAACATGCTCCAGTCGTCACGGAGCAATTCCAGTGATTGATCGATCGCCTTGCGCGACACCTTGGTGCGTTCCACGGGGATCGCGCCGATGATCAACGCCGAGAGCGGCGAGGTGATGCGGTTGGTGAACCAGTAATCGGCGGCCGCTCCGATGAAGAGTCGATTGCGCCACGGTTCGGGGATCGCCGTCATCATGAGTGGTGTGTCGGCATGGCTGTGGTGATTGGCGGCGAAGATCACCGGTCCGTCGATATCGGCCAATCGATCGGTGCCCAGGATCGTCGGCGTGGCCAGGAGATCGACGACGGGTTTCATGACGCCGTTGAGGATCAGCACTCGTGCCACTCGCGCCGGATACGACCGCGCCCATTTGGTGTCGTAGTTGGCGCCGACGTTGTCGTCCTTGGCGAGGAGCTCCACGCCGGCGGGAACGGAAGGGGACTTCACGATGGCCTTGGCCATCCGCGCCGCTCTCGAACCCGTCTTCGCCGCGGTGGAGACGGAACGGTTCACGGGCAGTCGCTTCAGTAGACGGGTGGCCTGCGTGCGGGTGATGGGCATGGGACGCATGGCAGACCTCAGGAGACGTCGGCCATGAGGATGGGCGGGTTGTGCAGATGGGTGATGGTGGCATCGCGGCCGACGACATCACTGGCCATCTCGAGCGCGTCCTGAAGGGTCGATGCCGGCTTGAAGCCGAGGCGACGCACGGCGCGGACATCGCCGCCGACGATGATCACCTGACCCACGTGTTCGAGCGCGTGCGAGCACCAGTACCACATGTAGAACGGGTGAACACCGTGGTAGGCGTAACTCGTGCGGTAGAGGTGGCGGTACCACTCGTCCTCGGCGAACGATTTCTCGAACTGTTCCGACATCACCACCGGATCGTGGGTCTGCGACAGCACCAGGTCGAAGAAGTCGATGTACGACGGATGATGGACCGGATGGAACTCCCACGGCGTGGGGTGACTCATGATCACGACGCCGCCCTCGCGCACCGGCGGACGACCGCGGTAGAGGTTGAAGAAGTAGCCGAGTCCGAGGCAGGCGACGAGGATCGGGTTGAGGATCGAGTTCACGTTGTAGGGACTGATGTAGGGCAGGCCCATCGTGAGGATGTCGGTCTGGCCTTCCACCGGCACGAGATGCTGGGCGTAGACGTTCTCGGTCGTGATCTTGTGGACGGCCTCGACCTCACCGGCCTGCACCGAGGTCATCGCATGCGGCGCCTGCCAGGAGTTGAAGATCGAACGCCGGGTTCGCTGGGGCATGCGGTCGAGCGCGGATTTCATTCCGGCCATCGCGATGCGGTCCTTCAGTGACCATTCCCACTCGCGCTTCTGCAGCACGCTCATGGGGCCCTCGGTACCGAACACGTTGTTGTTCATCGTGGTTTCGATCTGGAAGACCTTCACGCCCGAATCGCGCAGCACCTTGCCCATCCGCCAGTTGGCCGAATGGAGTTCGGAGCGATGCTGATCCATGAATGACCTCGAATGGCGCATGGTGTGCGGATTGTGGTGATGGCGGAGCGAGCGGTAGGAGGCGAGACCCGTAGCGGTCGACTTCCACCCGCCGTCCATCGACACGAGGTTGATGTTGACGTAGACGATGAGATCGCTCTCGGCGGCGCGCTTATTGATTTCGACCTCTTCACCCTTCTCGGTCTCACCTATGAAGAGCAGGTTGTCGGGATCCTCGGCGTCGTGGTTCACCAAGAGACCGTGGGGGGCGAAGGCGTCGTAGACGCGATCGCCGACCGCGTGACGCAATTCGTCTTCGGTCATGCGTCGATGCAGCGCCAGCGCAGCGATGAGCATGACGTCGTCGACGCCGGCGGCGGCGGCGAGTTCGAGCACCGCCTCGATGACGCGTTGGCGGATATCGGGGCGCTTCATCGGGGGCAGGGGAAGGGAGATGTCGTCGAACGCGATCGTCAACTTCATGCCCGGCTTCAACAACGCCGCCAACGGCTCGCTCTCACCGATCGGATTGGCCAGCGCGTCGCGAATCGCACCATCGGGGTTCTTCAGCGCGTCGAGCGGTTCGGCTGGATAGATGACGCGACTGCGTCCCGCCGGCAATCGTTCGAGGCGAAACCCTTCGCCGTGATGGAAGAGGATGGGTGGCGTCGAACGGTCGACGTCGAGGACGAATCCTGGTCTAGGCACGGTTCCGTTCCTTTTCGTTGCGAAGGTCGAAGGCGATGCGCACCGCGCCGCGGCCGCCGGCGTTGGCGGCGTGGGCGATGGCATCCTCGAAGCGGTCGAGGGGATAGGTGGCGCTGACGAGCCGGCCCAGATCAGCGGCGGCGACGAGTTCGAAGGCGAGGTCGAAGGTTCGGCGACGCTCGCCGCCGGTGAGGGTCTCGGTGCCGTAGGCGTAGGCGCCGCTCATGGTGATTTCGCGCTGCCACAATCCGGTGAGATCGACATGGACGTGGCCGGGCATCCCCACCATGGTGATGCGACCCTTGGGGCGGACGACGGTGAGCGCTTCAGTGATGCTGCGTTCGCTGCCGACGCAATCGATGACGTGATCGGCTCCACCGGTGAGCCGCACGATGTCGCCGTCGCCGATCGCCAACGATCCCGTGAGGCGACGAATCGGTCTCGAAATGTGGTCGGAGGTGATGACATGGTCGGCGCCCAGCGTTCGAGCGAGTTCCTGCTGGTGGGGGTGTTTGGCGACTGCGATGATCGTGCACGGAGGTCCGTAGCGACGCAGG
>CAZMJK010000094.1:0-7072 GCA_964566555.1 uncultured Bifidobacterium sp.
AAGGTATGAATCCGGTACGAATCCTGAAAAAAACCGGAGAAATGTCCAAATTCAGCACCAACACCACCTTCCGACCACTACCCGAGCGCGCAGTCGGGACACCAGTCCTCAGGGGTGCAGGCACGGCACCAATCGCAGCACGCGCAGCAGAAGACGGCGGCCATCAACTCCTGGAGCTCCGTCGCTTGTGCTCGGTAGGCGCGCTCGAGTCGTCGTTCGCGCCCGCGAGCTCGCCGCCAGCCGATGAAGAGTGCGCCAGTGAGCAAGCCCATTCGCGCTTCCCTCAGTGGGCGATCGTGACGCCGGCGATCGCCGCCACGGTGTGCATATGCAGGTCGGCCACGTCGCCAAGGGTGAGATTCGAGCCGACATAGCCACCAGCGAGAACGAAGGCCACCGGTGTGCCTGTGCGCTCGCACCATTCGGCGATAAGCGACTCGCGCTCTTGGAGCAGCTCGGAGGTGAATCCACGAGTCGCTCCGGCTGAGCCATCTTCGACCGGATCCATCCCTGCATTGAGCAGCAGCAGGTCGACGCTACCGATGTGATCGAGCATTGCCGTCACCGCGTGCAAGTAGTTGTTGGGATCGGCGGTGATCGTCAATTTGTTTTGGTCATCGGATCGCCACGCGTCGTACCCATTCGTCGACACATCGCCGATCCGAACGAATGGATTGGTACCGAGGATCGAGTGCGTGCCGCCGCCACAATGAGCGTCGACGTCGAGAATGCCGACGGTCGCGGCGCCGAACTGCAACGCAACCAGCGCAGCAATGGCCAGTCCATTGATCGTGCAGAATCCAGCGCCGTGATCGGCTTTCGCATGGTGGAGGCCCGAAGACAATGAGCCTGCTTTGCCCGATTCCAGCGCGACCAGAGCGGCCTCGATCACTCCCCCGGTTGAGGCGAGAACCGAGGCAACGACCTCTGCGGACCACTCGCCCAAGCCGCCCGTTGCTCGGTGGTAGGGCTCGCCGGTGAGAAATGCCTCGACATACTCGGCCGTGTGGGCGAGGAGGAGTTGTTCTTTGGTGGCCGGCACAGGGCTGACCAGTTTGATTTCCGGGAATCGCTCGCTGATGCGCTTGGCGACCTCATCGGCTTTTCGCACCGTTTCGAGGCCGCCCCCGGACACGACGTAGTCGTCGTCGAAGAAGATGGGGTAATTCATAGTGCCGCCCTTCCGCCGCTGTGGTTCCTACTCAGGGAACGCACGAAACATCGCGAAATGTGTACGACTCATCCCTCGAGGATCTCGAGCCACCCCAGAGGGATGTCGTCTCGTCCGACGAACCGGTCCTTGTCCACGAAAACGAGTGCGTCATTGCCGTCCTGAACGGCCAGAACCTCCCCGTACGGCTCGTACATGTCGCTGGCCAATTCCGAGGCCATCGACCATGTGAGTGCAGGAATCGTGTCTTCGATCAGAGTCCCGTCGATCTCGATCAGCACTCGGGCGGCCCGCACGGAGTGGCCTCCGGATAATCCCTCCACCACGTCATCGCCGAGGCGTAAGGAGTCGATCGGAAGCCCATCGGCTCGCTGGGCCCGTGCTCGCTCGATGGCTTCGTCCATATCGGCGGCAAAGACCACGCCCTCGATGCGGGCATCCCAGAAGTGGTCCACCCACACTGCGTCGAATGCGAGACGACCATCTGTTCGCCAATCACCACTGAGAAAGTCACTCGCCATTTCCTCGAATTCGTCCATCTCGACTCCTTTCGTTCGTGGCCGAGAGGCCAGAAAGGTGAAACGCACGAAGCATCACGAAATGACAACGTCGATCCGAATTTCAGTGCCGGGGCCTCGTCGACGCGCTGGCTCCCTGGGAGCACTGCTGGACCAGTCGGTCGTTCGAGTGCACATTTTCGACCCGTTTGTGCGTTCTCTCAGTATGACAACGACACCTTCACTCTCAGACCCTGCCGCCTGGCACCGCCGGGTGTGCCACCTCAACGAATGGCTCGCCGTGAGCGGCGATCTCGATACCTCTCGCCCTGAACTGGCCAAAGTGCAACTTCAGTCGTGGATCGACGAGGGCATCACCGACATCATCGACCTGCGCGGTGAATGGAGCGACAAGAAGTTCGTCGAGCTCCACGCTCCCCAACTCAACTACCACTACCTCGGCACCCACGACGACGGTGGTTGGCAGGAAGACAAGTGGTTCGAAGACGGCCTCGCTGCCATCGAAATGGTGAAAGCGCTCGGTGGCAAAGCCATCGTTCACTGCCACATGGGTGTGAACCGGGCGCCATCGATGGCATACCGCCTTCTGCTTGCTGATGGTCTCGGCCACATCGAGGCCCTCGAGCTCATTCGAGAGGCTCGACCGATCGCCGGAATCATCTATGCACCGGCAGCGATTAGCCACCATCTACGAGCCAATGACGTCGATATCACTACCGCTTCAGCACAGAAGGCAGAGGTCCGGGCGTGGCTGAACGACAACCCTGTCGATCTCTACTGGGTGATTTCCCGCATTCGGCAGGCCGAATGAGAAACACTGTCTGAGGCGGATTCGGCGGAGGAACATAGATGCCTGTGTGTCAGTGCTGTCCAAATTTCATCAGCCCCGGTGTCGAGCGATGTGAGAACTGCGCGACACCCGTCGGTCCGATCACGCAGTGTCCGGAGTGTCTTCGTGACATTCTCGAAGACTCCGAGCAATGCCGACACTGCGGCACTTACCTCCATCACGACGAAGACGCGAGTGACGACTACACATTCACTGATGACGACTCGTCTGACGGCGAAGGGTTCGACGACGAGTTCGATCAGGACGACGTCTGAGCGTTCCGCACCTTCTGAGCACCGAGTCGGACGGTCAGGAACGCCGTGAGGATCACGTAGAGCAGAAGCAGCGCGATCATCACCCAGAGGCCGAATGAGGGGGAGATCGAAGGCGATGCATCCTGCACCGATTGCGGAAGGACTTCGACGATCCATCGCACGGCAGCGCTATCAACGACATCGATCGTGATGAGTGTGAGACCAGCACTCGTGATCATCACCACGGCGACGAAGCTGGCTCCCACCCACCACCATCGGGAACTTTGCAGCGCGCCCACCACGGAGAGGGCGATCAAGAGCAACGATGCCGTGATCGCCGACCAACCGATGACGGGAATCTCGTGACCGAACACCGACTCCACCCCGAGCGCCACTCCTGCCTCAGCCCAGGGAAGAAAGACCGTGGCAAAGGCCAGGACCGACAGCGCGATCGGGACAACTCGGCGAAGCACGAACATCACGGCACCGACCTCGGACCACTCGAAGGCGGTGGTTTGATCGGCGGCGGCGAGGCCAGTTCGTCCTCACCGGCGTCAGCCAGTTTCGGCTGGGCCACGCCAAAGCCGAGGGCGATGAGCGGGCCGAGCGGGCCGGCCAGGCCCAGCCACAGGCTGTGGAGGTTGGGCGCCCGCCAAATGGCCAGCACTGCGGCCGAGAGCGTGCCCCAGAACAGAACCCATGACAGAACCGCGACGGCAATCACCGCCACCGAAATCGACGAATAGAAGGCGGCAAGAACCACAGCCGCGAGTCTGCCTGCTTAGACCAGTCCTAGGCGGTCGGCCACCTCTGCGGACCCCACAACGACCAGCTCGGAAACCGCTCGACTGACACCTATATAGAGGAGTGTCGTCAGATCGGCATCGGCGGGGTCCATGCCCACCAGAATCACCGAATCGAACTCGAGTCCCTTGAGCCGATGCACATTCTCACAGACCACCGCCCCATCTCCCCGATCCTCCCAACGGACGAGCTCGAGGCGGGCCCGAAGTGCGTCCCGATCACTTGAATGCATCGTGGCCACGCACACCCCAGAGGCACTGCGCTCTTCGTCTTCGAGAATCCGTTCGAGCTCGGCCTCCACGACGGCGGCCACATTGTCAAGGTCGGTGGCGAGGTGGAACTGCACGCCCAAACCTTCGGGGGAGGCAAGCGGCGACGGCGCTCCACCGAGTCCACGACGAAGGACGCGGGCGATGGGTCGGGCGTTGCGGAAGTTCGAATGCAACTCCACATGGACCCACCCGTCGTCGGGTTGCGGAAAGACGAACCCCTTCTCGTAGATCCCTTGACCTTCATCGGCCAACAACAACATACGGCGTCGACCATCGGGATCGAGAAGCGATTCGAGCAGTGCGATCCACGCCGGGCTGAAGTCCTGAGCCTCGTCGATGATGATCGTGTCAAACAGTTCACCGATCTTCGGCCAATTGCTCATGATGTGGCCGATGGCCTGTGTGTCCCACCATTGCTGAGACGCATCCGGAGGAATCTCCAACGGTGGCATGCCATCGAGACTGAGCGCGAGACGGATGAACGGCCCGATGGTCACCGTCTCGTCGAACGCGTGGCCGAAACCTTCACTCAGCGAACCCGCCAGCGGATCGTTGTAGCAAGTGAACAGCACCCGATCGCCCTCGAGCCAGGCCTGTGTCGCCCACTTGCCGCCGAGGTAGGTCTTGCCCGTGCCTGCGCCGCCGCGAACGACGACGCGGCGATTCCCGAGAAGCGACGTGAGCGATGAGATCTGTGCATCGCACAGGTTTCGCAATTGGTCTCGGGTGTGCTTGACCCGCGATTCGGGATCCCACCGGAACTCGGCATCCGGGCACAACAGAGCGACGATCGCGTCGATCTGCGCAGGGGTGAGCGACACACTCCAACTGCGTTGGGTGTGGACGAGTTTCTCGATGAAGCGGTCGGTGTCCTCGAGTGCTTCAGCGAGGAGAAGCTGATCTCGAACGAGATCAGGCGGGATCTCTCCCTGTATCGAGCGCGTGTTCGGAAAGGCGATCCCGTAGGTCACTTCGAGATGGGAAAGGTCGTCGACATGTCGACGCAGCAGATTGCGAAGGTGGAAGGAGTTGTTCTTCGCTTGTTCCACCGGTTGGGGATTGAGCGGAGATCCTTCCTGGCCATACCACACGCCATCACGGATCGAGAGACGATGACCCTTCACTTCCACCACCACGATCCCCATGTCCGGATGGATCAAGATGATGTCGGTCTGATGATCCTGCGTCGTACCCCGAAATGCGATATCAGGGATGACCAGCCAATCGCTGTACAGCGTTCGCCGCAGCGCCTCGACCACCACCCGCTCCGCGTCATTGCGCAACAGATCCATCGGAAAGTCTTCAGGGATCAGTTGCCCCACTGCCGCCTCCAATGCTTCGCCGTACCCGCCGAGATTGCCACAGGTGGCTTGCCTGCGAAAGACCCGAGCTCAACTCGTCAAGAGTGCATAGATCATCAGCACAAAGAGGCCCGCCACGTACGCGCCACCGGTGACGACCAGCAGCCAGGTCGGGATGGCGTAGACCAACTTCTGGTTGGCCGGACGAACCATCGCCGTGTGAATCCGGATCAGGATCAGAACCCCAATGAGGTCCAGCGGTGCCACCAGAATCATCGCCCCCAACGAGCCGAGTGCACCGAGGGTGAACACACCCATCACTGGAGCGATGAAGAACACCCACGACAGCAGTGCAGCGGCCTGATCGGTGCCATGTCGGGCCGCGGTCGCTGGTTCGACCCCGCGCGACGCTTGGCCTTGGGCCAATCGCCGAGCAATGTCGCCATGCATGTAGTTGATGAGGACCTGGGTTTCGGCACTCGGCAGAATCCCTCGACGTTGTCCGCTAGTCATCACCCACCAACCTTCCCTCGACGTCGATGGCGTCAGGTCGGGGACGTCGACCGTGGGCGGCGAAGTGTTCGGCGCCTCTCGCCGCACCCCACGCCGCGGCCGCATCCACGGCGAGAGGGGCAATGGCGAAGGTGGCCTTGTCGACAAAGGTGCTGTCCGGGCCTGAGATCACCTCGGCCATGAGGCCTCGATAGAGCGTGGCACGAACGACCCTCTGCGGTTCGACCGGTGGCGGCGGAACCACCGGCGTGACCCTCCGCGGGATGAGTAGATCGCCAATAAAGCTCGAAAGCCACACGAGTACCGTCCTCATAGTCCACTGATCCCGGGGAGGAAGACATCAAATCCGGTCAACTGTTGTTCGAGTGTGCGCAGCGCGACCTCGAGTTCATCGATGACCGAGACGGAGATGTCGAGACCGGCCCACACCACTCCTTCATGCACCCACAACCGGGCACCGGCGAGAGCGGCATTCGTGTCGTTGATCTGCGTCAGGAGTTCGAGCGAGAGCGGGACGCCACGACAGACTTCGGTTCGCACCGTGATCATGTCGTTCGGTCGATCGGTCACCTCCACATGGAACTCCCTCAACTGAGTCGTGAGCACAAACGTTCCCGTCTCAACCACTCGAACCCGGCACGCACGCATCGCAGAAAGTGCTTTCAGGAGTTCGTCGTGATGGCGATCTGCCGTCGTCGGCATGCATTCGACCGCCGCCCGGAAATGCTCGCCTTCGAGCAGGATCAGACGCTTGTCGCGCCCCAAGATGCGGATGGTGACGTCTTGGTCCCGATCCATCTCCCGAATCAGGTCAAAGAGCGAGCCCATGGGGAGCAGAGACTCGGCCTCGCCAACAACTTGAGCGGGAATGCGGTAGGTGCTTCTCGATCCGTTGCGAATGCTCCAGTCCACGAACACCGAGATCGCGTCGTGCTCGATGAACAGACGTGCATCAGGCAACTCATCGTTCGAAGGACCCAGAGGCATCGTACGCGCCCGAAACAACAAGTCGTACAACGCGCCGACCGTTGTCGCCGCCGACGCTGTCTCGGTGACATACATCGGAAATCCAGGAATCTCCGTTTCCCGCGGAAGGTCCATGACCGTCGAGCCGACTTCGGAATTCACCACACACACGAGGTCATCGGGAATCGAGAATTCCACCTCGCGGGAACTTGATGTCAACGCGAAGATTCGAGCGTCCCAAATCGATCGACTCGGAATGCACCGGGTCGCTAGTGGGCTCTCGGCGAGATCTCCTCTGACTTCCCACATGGTGCCATCGCTGCACACCGACCACTCCCGACCGCCATTCACGGTGCGGACCCACACCCCTTCGCCCTCGGTTTCCGAAGGTGGGCTAAAGGCCAGCAACTTGCAGACGGTCTCGAGTTCTTGAAGGTCGGCGGT
>CAZMJK010000095.1:0-288 GCA_964566555.1 uncultured Bifidobacterium sp.
CTCGGTGATGCCGTCGAGGTGCGCGTCGATGACGTCGATCCGAACGGCAAGGTGTCCCTGTCGCTCGCCAGTTCCCCGGTGGCCGACGAGGCCGAGAGCGGCGAGACCGCGGCAGTCGCCGCGCCGGCGCAATCGGCCCCGGCAGCGTCGGACGCGACGGAGAGCACCGAGCGCGAGTACGTCTCCTTTGAGGATGCCTTCGATGCCGAGATCAGCTCCGAACTCGGCGACCTCGGCCCGGCCGGAGAGAACCGTGGTGGCGATCGCCGCAACGGCGGACGTCGAGGC
>CAZMJK010000095.1:298-7058 GCA_964566555.1 uncultured Bifidobacterium sp.
AATGACGCGGACATCGAACGAACCGAGCTGGCCTCGGGTGTGCGGGTCATCACCGAACGCATGCCCGAGGCTCGCTCTGTTTCTGTCGGCATGTGGTTCGCAGTCGGGTCGCGCGACGAACCGGCACCGATCGCCGGTGCCTCGCATTTCCTCGAGCACCTGTTGTTCAAGGGAACCGAGGAGCGCTCGGCTCGCTCGATCGCTGCCGCGGTCGACGCCGTGGGTGGCGAGATGAACGCGTACACGAGCCGCGAACACACCGCCTACTACCTGCGATTGCCGGTCAGTGAACTCGAGGCCGGAGTCGAACTTCTCGCCGACGTCGTCAGCGAGCCTGCCTTCCGTCCCTCTGAGTTGGAGGCGGAACGCGAGGTGATCATCGAGGAACTCCTCATGAGTGAGGACACACCCGATGATCTCGTACTGACTGCGCTCTACGAGAACCTCTATCCCGATCATCCACTCGGTCGCGAGACCCTCGGTGATCACGACACCGTGGCGGCCATGGCTCGTGACGACGTCGCCGGGTTCCACGCGCAGTGGTACCGGCCGTCGAATCTCGTGGTTGCCGCTGCGGGAGCCCTCGATCACGATCAGGTGGTGGCCGCTCTCGGTTCGCTCTTCGACGGAGCGGATCCTGGTGTGGCGCCGACTCGTGAGGCTCCCGACGCGCAAGTTCGGTCGCTCGTACAGATCGATCGGCCGATCGAGCAGGTCCACGTGGCGATCGGCTGGCGAGGGCTGTCCCTCGTCGATGACGAGCGGTACGCGATGTGGGTGGCGAACCACATCCTCGGCGGCGGCATGTCGAGTCGGCTGTTCCAGGAGATTCGCGAGACACGCGGCCTCGCCTACACGGTCTTCTCGTCACCGTCGTCCTATTCCGATGCAGGGTCGCTCATCGTCTACGCCGGGACGGCACTCGCTCGGCTCGATGAATTGCTGAACGTCACCGAGGAGGTCCTCGGAGAGTTCCTCGTGAACGGTGCGACCGAGGAGGAGCATGCGATCGCCTTGGGCTATCTCGAAGGGTCGATGCTGCTCGGTCTCGAGGACAGTGGATCGCGGATGGCTCGGCTGGGGAACGGGCTCATGAGTCGAAACGAGATCACGTCGATCGACGAACACGTCTGCAGGATCCGAGCGGTCACGACCGAAGACGTCGCGAACGTGATCCGGCGCGTCTTCGAGAGCCCTCGAGTGGTAGCGGCGGTCGGGCCATTGGGTGACGGATCTGCCGCGCTTGAACGCTTCGCTGGCGGCTAGTTTCGACTCATGACGTTGCGAATCGGAGTCTTCGGTGCCGGTGGTCGGATGGGGAGCACGGTGTGTCGTGCGGTCAACGATGATCCGGGACTCGCACTCGTAGCGGCGGTCGATCCGCACCATGCGGGGCTCGATATGCGCCAAGTCACCGGTTGTGATCAACCCTTCCTGGTGTCGGCCGATGGTCAAGCGTTTCTGGATGCACAGGTCGACGTGGTGATCGACTTCACCCACCTCGAGGCCGCGCGCGCGAATCTTCTCTGGCTCGCCGAGAACGGGATCCATGCCGTCACGGGAACCACGGGCTTCTCCGAGGGCGACCTCGCGACGTTTCGAGCCCAGTTCACCTCGTCGAACTGCGTGATCGCTCCGAACTTCGCGATCGGCGCCGTTCTCATGATGCGATTCGCCGAACTCGCAGCTCCGTATTTCGAGACGGCGGAGATCGTCGAACTCCATCACGATGCGAAACTCGACGCGCCTTCGGGTACGGCGATGCTCACCGCCGAGCGAATGGCCGAAGCATCATCCGAGTGGGCGGCCGACCCGACCAAGACCGAACTTCTTCCCGGGGCCCGGGGCGGAAAGGGGCCTGCCGATATCCGTGTGCATTCGTTGCGCTTGCGCGGGATGGTGGCCCACCAAGAAGTCATCCTCGGCACGACGGGTCAGACGCTTTCGCTTCGTCACGATTCCTACGATCGTGACTCCTTCATGCCCGGGGTGATCCTGGCGACCAAAGCGGTGGTCGATCGTCCGGGCGTCACCATCGGACTCGACGCTCTCCTCGATCTCTAGTCGGCGTTCGGTTCGCTTCCCGTCGTGGGGGCGTGGCCGAGTTCGATCTCATCCGCCGCATCCTCGAGTTCGCGGAACGCGTCGATCTCCTGACGACCCTTTCGCAACTCGGCGATCCAGAAGATGGCGACCAGGCCGATCGAGACCACGAGCAGCGGGATGCGCCAGTCGGCCACGAATCTGAGGATCGAGTCGATCGGACCGGCGAAGACGTCGCCGACGATCTGCAGCATGAACAGGCGTCCGACGGTGCCGGAAACGTTGAGCACGGCGAAGAGGATGGGGGACATCCGTGCTGCACCGGCGACGAGGCAGACGTAGTTATTGGGGAACAACACCACGAGCGGAGCTCCCCATTTCCCGAACCATCCTTCGATGGCCCGCATGTAGCGGCCGGTCGTCGGTGTTCTCTTCTCCATCCAGCGCAGAGCTGCGGCGCCGTAGAACCATCCGATCGCGAAGAAGAACGGATCGGGGAGGAGGAGGCGAACGGTGCCGACCACGTAGTACGCCCAGACATCGATCTGGTTGACGACGAGCACGAGATAGCGGTTCTTCGCGCTCAGGCCGATGAGGAGGAGGGGGTTGTTGTTGACCAGATCGGGCCACAGTGCGTCGGCGATGTAGCCGGCCACGATCATGGCCACGATCGGCACGATCAGGATGGTGAGGTGCCGGCGTCCAGGATGGGCCTTGGCGGGGGAATCGGATTCGGCAGACAAGACCCTGATTCTCTCACGTACCATTCGCCGTCACGTAGGCGGCCGGCGCAATGCCATGAGCAACGGGGAGTGCACAATGAAGGGTCTCATGCAGGAGGGTCCGCTCGTCCTGACCAACTTCTTCGATCGGGCCGAGCGGCTCTTCCCCGACAAGGAGATCGTCACCGCCACCGCCACTGGCCTCGAACGGGAGACCTACGGGCAGTGGGCCGAACGGACCCGACGCCTCGGTGGTGTTCTCGATGACCTCGGCATCAGCGCCGACGGTCGTGTCGCCACCTTCGCGTGGAACACGGCCCGTCATCTTGAGTTGTACTTCGCCGCGCCGTGCTCGGGACGGGTACTGCACACACTGAACATCCGTCTGTTCCCGGAACAGCTCACCTACATCGTCAACCATGCCGAAGACGAGGTGATCTTCGTCGACAAGTCGCTGCTCGGACTTCTTTGGCCCCTCGTCGATACCTTCACCACGGTGCGTCATATCGTCGTGATGGATGACGGTCGCGGTGAACTTCCGACCGATACCGGCGGTCGTCTCCTTCACGATTATGAGACGCTCCTCGCATCGGCGAGTCCTGTGGAATGGAACGTCACCGACGAGAACCAAGCCGCGTCCATGTGTTACACGAGCGGCACCACCGGCAATCCGAAGGGTGTCGTCTACTCGCATCGATCGACCTGGCTGCACACGATGGCGGGGATGATGGCCGATGGTCTCGGCGTCGGAGAGCGCGACACGATCCTGCCCGTCGTGCCCATGTTCCACGCGAATGCATGGGGGCTCGCGCATATCGGCGTCGCTTCGGGAGCGACGCTCGTTATGCCGGGGCCGGATCTGTCGCCTGCGTCGATCGTGAATCTCATCGAAACGGAGCGGGTCACGATCGCCGCTGGTGTTCCCACCATCTGGATGGGCGTGCTCAACGAGATCGACGGACATGACGTGTCGAGTCTTCGCGGGATTCCCTGCGGTGGCTCGGCGGTGCCGCGCCATCTCTCGGAGGCATATCGCGAGAAGATCGGTATCCCGATCCTGCAGGCCTGGGGTATGACCGAGACGAGCCCGTTGGCATCCGTAGCCAAGTTGAAGTCCACGATGCTTTCGCGGCCCGAGGACGAGCAGGCCAATCTTCGGGCGACGATCGGCATCCCATCGCTGGGCGTTCAGGTGCGCGTCGCCGATCAGGAGACGGGGGAGGAACTTCCCTGGGACGGCGAATCCAGCGGGGAGTTGCAGGTGGCCGGTCCTTGGATCGCCAAGGAGTACTACAACGATCCTCGTTCGCCCGAGTCGTTCACCGCCGACGGTTGGTTGAAGACCGGCGACGTCGTCACGATCGATGGCGAGGGCTTCATGCGCATCGTCGATCGCACGAAGGACGTGGTGAAGTCGGGCGGCGAGTGGATCTCGTCGGTGGAACTCGAGAACGAGATCATGGCGCATCCCGCGGTCGCCGAGGCGGCCGTCATCGGAGTCAAGCATCCGAAGTGGTCCGAGCGTCCCCTGGCGTGTGTGGTCGTCAAGCCGGGTGAGTCGTTGACGCGTGAGGAGGTGCTCGCGTTCCTCGACGGTCGTGTGGCGAAATGGTGGCTTCCCGACGACGTCGTCTTCGTGGACGTGATCCCCAAGACGTCGGTCGGCAAGTTCTCCAAGCGTGACCTTCGGGAGCAGTTCGCCGGGTACGTCCTTCCTACCGCGTGATCCGAGGTCGCCTGCCGACCCCCGATTCCCGAAGCTCCGCACCACGGGCCTAGCCTCATCCTCGTGTACCGGTTCCTGTTCAAACCTCGCTGGATCCTGTCGCACCTGTTCGTCCTCGCCGTCGTTGTCGTGATGATCAATCTCGGGTTCTGGCAATTGAGCCGCCTCGATGAGCGCAAAGCGGCGAACGCGATCGTCACCAACGCGATGGACAAACAACCCGAACCGCTCTTGTCGGTGTTGCCCGACGGCGCGGCATCGACGAGTGAGCAGGTCAAGGCGGCCGAGTACCAACCCGTCTACGTCTCCGGCATCTATCGCGTCGAAGAGCAGGTACTCATCAACAATCGGACCAATAACGGGGCGCCCGGATATTGGGTGGTGACGCCGTTGGTCCTCGCCGATGGCACGGCGGTGGCGGTCAATCGCGGATGGGTGCCGTTCTCCTATACGGAGAACGGCTCATGGGAGGAGTTCGCCCCCCCTCCTGGCGTCGTCGTCGTCCAGGGTCTTCTCCGGCAGTCGCAGGTGCGGGCCACCAATGGTCTGGTGTCATCGCCGAAGGACCCCGATGTCGGCACCCTCCGCACGCTGGCGCGACTCGATGTCGGTCGTCTCGCCCAGCAGATCGACGAGCGGATGTTCCCCGGCTATGTCTCGTTGCGGGCGCAGGATCCCCCCATCGCCGCGCTTCCGGTGCCGGTGCCGTTGCCGGAACTCTCGCAAGGTCCCCATCTCGGGTACGCCATGCAGTGGTTCGCCTTCTCGCTCCTCACGATCATCGTCTATCCGCTCCTGCTGCGCCGCTACGCCCGCCGCCGCCAGATGGACGGCGAGGACGCCGAGGTCCACGACGCCTCCTCGGGGCCGGTGGATCCGTCGCGCCCCTAGCCCGACCGGGTTGGCGGCTCCGAGGGACCCGACGAGACAGTGAGACAGTTCCTCCGATACTGTCTCATCCATGCCGACGGCTCCGCTCTCTGCGCCCACCACCGACACGCCGGTGGCCGACCGGATCGTCGCGGCCGCGGGAGTGCTGATCGCTTCGCAAGGACTGCGAGCGACGAGCGTCGACGACATCGCATCGGCGGCCGGTTGCGGTCGGGCGACGGTGTACCGGTACTTCCCGGGTGGCCGCTCGGAACTTCTCGATGTGACGCTCGGTCATGGACTCGATCGAATCTTCGCATCCTGCACTCGCGTCACCGATGGGGCGACATCACTCGCCGAGGCGGTGGCGGGAACGATCAACATCGCGGTGTTCGAATTGTCGCAAGACGCGGTGGTCCAGAGATTGCTCGTCGACGAACCCGACGCGATCGCCACGCTGATCTCGCCGGTGCGCATCGAGCCGGTGTTCGAATTGGCATCGCAGTGGGGTATCGAGCATTTCTCCCGGTTCGTCGAGCCCGGCATCGCCGCTCATGTCGGCGAATGGTGTGCTCGTGTCGTCACCGACCACCTCCGCTCTCCCGCCCCGATCATCGACATCACCGATCCTGCGATTGCTCGAGCTCTCGTCGACACCTTCCTTCTGCCCACCCTCGCCCTCGAACCATCGAAGGCCTAGCCACTTCACCCACTGACACTTCGACAAAGGGGATCCACATGACAAGCACCGAAGACATCATTGGTCGCAGCGACATCAATGACATCGAGCAGATCCTCATGATCTCGAACACCGATGTCGATGCGGCGATCCACACCGTTCAGGACAACGCCGATGCCATCTTCACGTGGGACTACGAAAAGGGCGCCCGCCCGGCACTGAACAAGCTCTACGAGAAGGCGAAGACCTCTCAGTGGAACGGTGAGACCGATCTCGATTGGTCGATCGACGTCGATCAGGAGGCCGTCGTCGTTGCCAACATGGCGGCCAACAGCCGTGGCGAAGGGCTCGACGTGAGCGGTACCTGCTTCGAGAAGTGGGGCGACAAGGAGTGGACCGAACTCGGTATCCAGTCGCAGAACTGGACCCTCAGCCAGTTCATGCACGGTGAGCAGGGTGCGCTCCTGTGTACGGCCAAGATCGTCGAGACGGTGCCGTGGATCGACGCGAAGTACTACGCCTCGACCCAGGTCATGGACGAGGCTCGCCATGTCGAAGTCTTCGCCAAGTACCTCAACGACAAACTGTCGGGCCACTATCCGATCAACGCCCATCTCAAGATGCTGCTCGACGACATCGTGTTGGACAGCCGTTGGGACATGACCTATCTCGGTATGCAGATCATGGTCGAGGGGCTCGCCCTCGCCGCGTTCGGCTTCA
>CAZMJK010000096.1:0-1270 GCA_964566555.1 uncultured Bifidobacterium sp.
ACGTGGACGATCGAACTTCGACCGAATGTCACGTTCTCCGATGGCACTCCCGTCGATGGAGCCGCGGTCGCCAAGTCGCTGACGGCGATGAGGAAGGATCCGCTCGTCGGCATCGCTCTTGCGAACGTTGCATCGGTCACGGTTGCGAGTCCACTCTCGGTGACGGTCGCGATGGTCGATCCCGATGCGTCGCTGCCCGCAGGCCTCACGACACAGGTGGGATACGTCGTGGCGCCCGCACAACTCGACGCTGCGCCTCCGGCGAATACTCGCAGTCCCATCGGTTCCGGTCCGTTCGTTCAGAAGGAGTGGGTGCCAGATAATCGCTGGGTCGGCGCGAAGAACACGAACTACTGGCGCTCCGACAGCAGGGGGAACAAGCTCCCGTATCTCGACTCGGTGGAGTTCCGGCCCATCACCGATCCGCAGAATCGGGTGAACGCGTTGCTGGCTGGCGACGTGAACATGCTTCACACGACGGACTTCCCCGCAATGGCGAAACTGCGCTCGGAAGCGCGGTCGGGTGCGTTGCAAGTGGTGTTCGATCAGACCGAAACCGAAGAGAGTTTCGTGATCTTCAACACCTCGAAGGCACCGCTTGACGACGTGCGCGTTCGCGAAGGGTTGAAGCTGTGCACTGATCCAGGGGCGATCCTGTTGATCAACGAGACACCCGCCGATCGCGCTGCCGATAGCCAGTTCACGAAGGATTCACCTTGGTATTTCGATTCCGGGTTCACCACGAACGACGTGGCCAAGGGCAAGGCGCTCATCGATCAGGTGAAGGCGGAGAAAGGGGCGATCTCCTTCAGCCTCGGCACGACGCCGGTGCCGGCGAACGTGAACACCACGGCGTTGTTGAAGCAGCAATGGGAAGCCTGCGGTGTCAGCGTGAACACGACCACCACCGAGCAGAGCAAGTTCATCCTCGATATGGCGACGGGGAACTATCAGGCGAACCTGTCCCGCCAATTCAGCGGGACCGATCCCGCTGTCGATTACGTCTGGTGGACGGGGAAGAACGCGTCTGGTCCGCTGGCGCTCAACTTCGCTCGATTGAACGATCCGCAGATCAATGCGGCCCTGGACAAGGGGCGGGCATCTCCTGACGCGTCGGTGCGCAAAGAGGCGTATGCCGAGGTGCAGCGACGACAGACGGCGTTGGTTCCCTACATCTGGTTGGCCCACAGTCAATGGGCACTCGGCGCGGCGAAGAACGTTCGGAACTTCACCTCGATGACCCTGCCCGATGGGGCGAAAGCGCAGTCGT
>CAZMJK010000096.1:1280-6979 GCA_964566555.1 uncultured Bifidobacterium sp.
AAACTCACCGAGACGTGGATCGCGAAGTGATCCCGGGCCGATCGGACGGTGACCGCTACCGTCGGTGACGTGGCTGGGTCAGTCCGACAATTACGAGCGGGGTTGCGCGACGCCGCTCCTACGCTTGCCAACGAGAAGGCGTTGTGGTCCGCGGGTCACTCCGTCGTGGTCGGGCTCGACGAGGTGGGTCGGGGGTCGTGGGCCGGCCCTCTTGTGATCGGTGCGGCCGTCGTTCCGAAAGATCGACGCGTCTACAAGCTGCGCGATTCGAAATTGTTGACCGAGGCCGAGCGAGAATCGATGTTCGACCGAGTCGCCGAGTGGTGCGACGCCTGGTCATTGGGGATCGTCACGAACGACGAGTGCGACGAACTGGGTATGTCGGCGGCGCTTCGATTGGCGGCCGATCGTGCACTCGAGACGCTTGGCGTCGCCCCTGATCGCGTGCTGCTCGACGGTTCGCATGATTTCGTCGGGGACGGTCGGACACAGACGATTGTCAAGGGTGATGCCACCTGCGTCTCGATCGCGGCCGCTTCGATTCTGGCCAAGGTCAGTCGTGATCGGATGATGCGGTCGGAGGCGGAGAACTTTCCCGCCTTCGACTTTCATCGCAACAAGGGCTATCCGTGTCCGCGACATCGCATGGCGCTGGCGGCGTTGGGGCCCACCACCATTCACCGTCGATCGTGGTCCTATATGGACGATCTTCCCTGGTCGGGCATTCATCGCTGTGGACCGGCACGCGCACAGGTGAGCCTGTTCGACGCGGGGTGACCGCCACGGCGAGACGGGCAAGTACCCTCGCCGTATGAGTCTTCGGTCGCGCAGTGTTCTGATCGCCTTCGTCCTGTGGACCGCGTTCGTCTGGGCGAATCGCATCTCCAATACCTTGCGGTCCGAGACCGAATCAGCGGGGGCCAAGACGTTCTCCACCGTTCTCTCGGTCGTGCTGTTGCTCCTGGCACTGGCGGTCGTCATCGTGGTGATCAGGGCGTGGAAGGCGGCGGTGTCGCCCGGTGGGGCCAAGGTGCTGATGGTGGCGGCGGCGTTCACGGTGGTGGTGTGGCTGGTGCGAGTGCCGCAGATCCTGATCGCCGACCACACCGTGGCGTTCAAGATCGTGCATGTCGCCCTCGGGGTCGTGTCGGTGGTGTTGGCCCTTCTGGTCTGGCAGATCGGCGCCCGGGCGGTTGGCGGCGGCGATCGTTCGGCCATGGAGAGCACTCGAGTCTGACCGGACTACATTCGGCGTCATGGGTCAGCCAGTCACTGTCATCGAGAAGCCGTCTTCGATCAGCGGCGTTGTTCGCTTCGAGACGAATCGCCCCCTCACCGGTATGGGGCACGAGATCTTTCGTTCGGCCGAGGACGCGGTCGCTGATCGCCCTGCTGACCTCGTTGCTCGCACCTTGTTCGAATCCGGCGGCGTCGAGTCGGTCCATGTGAACGGCAACGTCATCACCGTGTCGTGCAAGGGGAGTCCGGCGGGGCTCAAGGAGCGACTCGAGGAGCTCTTCATCTATTACCGGGAAGGCGTCGAAGTGGTGATGCCGGAAGGGTTCGGCGACTAGCGGTTGCACGTATCGAACATCTGTTCGATACTTTCGGGGTGGCCCTCCCCGTCGGAACCTCCCCTTCTGCATCTCCCACACTCCAGGAACTGGCGGAACGCATTCGGCCGGTGGTCTTGGCTCGCGATGCTGTGGTCCCCGTGGACGAAGGGTTCCGGTCGCTTCTCCCTGATGCCGGCCTGATCCGCGGCTCGACACTGGCGGTCGCCGGTATCGGGGCGACGTCGTTGGCGCTTCGACTTCTTGCCGGCCCTTCTCGATCGGGTTCATGGGTGGTGATCGTCGGCATGGAGGATCTCGCTCCTGTCGCAGTCCTTGAGGCTGGTCTCGATCTCGACCGAGTGGCATTCGTCGATCCGGGCCGATCGGAGCGACTCGTTGACGTTGCCGCGGCGCTGATCGGTGCGGTCGATGTGGTCGTTCTCGATGCGCGTTTGCCGATCGATTCACGGGCGTGTCGACGTCTTGCCTCTCGTTGTCGTGAACGAGGTTCGATCCTTCTGGTCATCTCTCCCGAACGCGAACGGAGCATGCCGTGGTCTGCTGACCGGTCGTTGTTCGCCACCGACGCACAGTGGGAGGGATTGGATCGTGGTCATGGTCACCTGTGTTCGCGGAGCGTGAGTGTCGATGTCGACGGTCGTGGTCGAGCCAGTCGTCGTCAACGGCACCGATTGCTGCTGCCGAGTATCGATGGTGAGGTTGTTGTGGGGCAGGGTGAATGTGGGAACGCAACGGTCATCACGTTCAGTCGATGAGTCGATGAACGTACGGACATTGGTGGTGTCGTGTCCGGATTGGCCGGTCATCGCAACGGCAGCATCGGCCGATGATCCCGTTGCGGTGATCTCCGCCCATCGCGTGACGGCAACGTCTCCCGGGGCGCGCGCCGAAGGCGTGGAGGTGGGACTTCGACGCCGCGATGCGCAGCGTCGATGTCCGAGTCTGCGGATCGTCGACCCCGATCCTGATCGTGATGCGCGCGTCTTCGCCTCAATCGCCGCGCTCATCGACCGGTTCACTCCTCGAGTCGAGTTGTCCTCGCCCGGTTCGTTGGCATTTCCGACGCGGGGGCCATCTCGCTACTTCGGTGGTGACGAGGAGCTCGCCCGTCTCGTGGCTACCGAGATCGATGACACATTGCGTTCTTCGGGGTGGACGGATGCGGTGGGTGTAGGGATCGCTGACGGGGGTTTTGCTGCGTGTCGGGCTGCTGAAGTGGCAATTGCCCGGTCGGATCACGTCTGTGTGGTGAGTCCGGGCACATCAGCAGCGTTTCTCTCAGCGTTCCCCGTTCATTCCCTCGGTCGACCCGAACTCGCCGATGTCCTCCAACGTTTGGGGCTTCGCCGACTCGGCGATTTCGCTGCTCTTGGGGTCGATGACGTTGTTGCTCGTTTCGGGGCTGATGGCCGTCTCGCCCATCGTCTTGCTCGAGGCATGGATGACCGTCCTCCCGCAGTCGGCCCGCCGCCACGATCGTTCGATGTCGTCGCCGAACTCGATCCCCCAGCGGAGCGCGTCGATGTCGCTGCATTCGCCGCGCGTACGTGCGCCGATGAGTTGCATGAACAGCTCAGTGCTGAGGGCCTGGCGTGTACGCGTCTCCATGTTGTGATCGAAACCGATGCCGGCGAACGTCTGGAACGAATCTGGCGTCATGAAGGAGCGTTGTCCTCAGCCGGCATCGTCGATCGAGTGCGATGGCAACTCGATGGTTGGCTCAACGGACCGAGTACGCAACGCCCGAACGGGGGAGTGAGTCGACTCGTACTCGCTCCCGATGAGGTGATGCCTGCTCGCGGGCGTCAGCGGGGGTTCTGGGGAGGCGAAACGGAAGCCGATGAACGGGCGGGGCGCGCGCTGGCGCGAGTGCAGGCCATGGTGGGTCTTGCTGCGGTGACTGTTGGCGAACGGCGAGGAGGACGCGGTCCTGCCGACATCGTGGTTCGAGTTCCGTTCGTCGGGGTCGAGACCGAGGGGCGGTCGGGTCGGCACAAGGGAGTCGCTGTGAGCGACGCGCCGTGGCCGGGTCGACTCCCCTCACCCATGCCGGCGTTGGTCCCGACCGAGCCGGTCCATCTCGAGGTTCTCGATCGAGATCATGAACGGGTGTGGGTGAGCGGTCGTGGGTTTCTCAGTGCCGAACCGTATGTCGTCACCTTCCACGACGATGACCGCTCCCATGTCACGGTTGTTGATTGGGCCGGACCGTGGCCGAGTGATGAACGCTGGTGGGACCGCGAGACGCACCGTCGGCGTGCACGGTTGCAATTGACGCTGACCGATGGTCGGGCGTTGCTCGTGCAGATCGAGAGGGGGCAATGGTCGGTCGAGGGGATCTACGACTGACGAAGCCGAGCTCGGTGTGCAACGATCACTCGACTGATCGACAGGAGGGTGACATGAGCGAAGACAAGGTTGTGGCGATCGCGCAGAAGGCCGTGGGGAGTTCCGACACGATCATCGCGGCAGCGTGGTTTCAGGCCCGGGGAACCTCGGGCGGCACGCTCATCGGGATGGATGTCGGCAACGCGGCCAGCGATATGGCGGGTGGCGGTGTCGCCGGAGCGGTTCTGAGCCTCGCTGGAACGGCGATCGGCTACAAGATGGGCCACAACAGCGGTGGGCTCGCGACTCGAACCGATGACGGAATGGTCATTCATCAAGCGCCGTACTTCTCGTTGGTCGCACTTTCGGAGGCGAACATCTACGCATGGCACGTCGGTCACCAGGCCATGCATCGCACTGCTGGTGAACTCCTTTTCGCTCTTCCTCGCAACGAGGGCGAGGTCGAGGTGCATGTCCGAGCCACGGTTCGCACCTTCGAAGTCCTCCACGCGTCGGCCAGCGAGAAATGGGAGTTCGAGGGCGGGTATGTCGGTGCCCACGTCCAGTCGATCCTCGATGCCATGCACGCAGTCGAACCCCCGAACACCCCCGGATCCTGACGCAAGCCGAGAAAACGACCCGCCTCCTCGGTCCCGGGTTCGACGACGTAACGTTTGGCCGTGGGCCGACGGTTGCCCACGTGTGAGGCCGGCAACCCGGCCCCGAGTCCTTCCGCTCCGATCGATCCGAGTTCCCCATGATCCAACGACGAACCCGCCTGGTGCTCGTTCTTGGACTTGTTGTGTTCGTGGCGGTGCTGGCGGTGGCGGTTGCGATCATTCCCGAGCGGAATCGCGCGAACCTCGCAGTTTCGACTGAGGTGACGCAAGCATCACCGTCGGTGACGGCGTCTTCCCCGCAACCGACGGCGTCGGGCGTCGGGTCGGTCGACGACGTCGCGGTTCAGCCAGAGGTCCAGTCGGCGATCGATGCGGGTCAGAACGCGTCGGTCATCGTCAAGTTGGCGATCGAACCGAGCGGAACCGACGACGAACGAATCGAGCAGATCCGTAGGGCACGCGACGAACTCCTCACAACGTTGCCCGCTGGGAGTTGGAGAGACCTCGAGGGTGTCGGGACGCTGCCCTATGTGGCGCTCTCACTCGACCCCGAAGGATTCGACGCGGTGCGTCGTTCAGGTCGCGTGGAAGTGATTTCGGAGAACGACGACACGTATCGCCCTCTCGGCGGCGGGGAGTCGGCGGCGGTCATCGGACCGAGTTCCATCGACTCGACGGCCACGATGGGTGCGGTGGCGGCGTGGGCCTCGGGCTGGAAAGGCGCGGGGTCCACCATTGCGGTGATCGATACCGGCGTTCAGGTCGACCACCCCTATCTCATGCGCGGGTCGACGCCGAAGACGATCGCCGAAGCCTGTTTCGCCTCTCCGTGTCCGTCGGGAATGGTCATGTCGACGACGGACGGGCCACGAAGTGGAGCAGCGGCTCCGTGTCCGAGTTCGATCAGTGGCTGCCAACACGGAACGCATGTTGCCGGCATTGCCGCAGGGGGAACCGGGGATTCGATTCCTTCGGGGGTCGCTCCTGACGCCAACTTGATCGCCATCAACGTCTTCTCGGTGACGTCGACCGGGATCGGCGCAACGACATGGTCCATCAATCAGGCTCTCGATTGGCTCTACTACAACCGCGCTCGGTTCCCCGGTCTCACTGCCGTCAACATGAGTCTCGGTGGCAGCATGAAGTACACGAGTGCGTGCGATTCGTTGAACTC
>CAZMJK010000097.1:0-1032 GCA_964566555.1 uncultured Bifidobacterium sp.
CTTCGTCACTCCCGTCGCCAGACGAAGATCGACGCCGTTGGTCATGTGGACCTGCGCGCACACCTCCCCCATCTCGGCACCGAGGATGCGTTCTAGAGGAAGCGGAAGCGCCTCGACGAGCGTGACCTCGAGTCCGCGCTTGCGGCAACTCGATGCCACCTCGCCACCGATGAAGCCGGCACCGATCACGACCACTCGTCGCGGGCCCGCATCGAGTGCTGCCCGCAGCGCCAGACTGTCGGCCAGCGTGCGCACGACGTGAACACCGGCGATCCCCTCGGAACCGGGAAGTCGGCGTGCCGCCGCACCGCTCGCGATGACGAGCGAATCGAACGCGACCGTTTCGAGTCCGTTACCGGGCCCGTCGAGCGTGATCCGACGCGACTCCAGATCCAATGACGTCGCCCGTGTTCCCAGCCGGAAGTCGAGACCAAGATCCTCCTTCCCGGCGGGCAGGAGGATCTTGTCCTGATCCCATTCGCCGGTGAGCATCTGCTTCGAGAGCGGCGGGCGGTCGTAGGGCCGTTCCGGATCGGCATCGACGACGACGATCGGCCCCGAGTGCCCTCCGAGTCGAAGGGTTCGTGCAGCATAGAGTCCGGCGAGCGACGCCCCGACGACGACAGTTGTGGTGTTCATAGTGCATTCCACCGCGGCCGCATGGAGCGCGGCAGTCGGTGCTCAGTCCTCGACGATCGAAATGGCTTGTTTCGGGCAGCGCTGCACTGATTCCTCGACCTTGGCTCGCATCGACTCCGGCGGGTTCTCATCGAGGACGTACAGGAAGTCGTCATCGCGAACCTCGAAGATTTCGGGAGCGATTCCCATGCAGACGGCGTTGCTTTCACACAGATCGAAATCGACCACGATGCGCATGACGGTCCCCTTCTCGGAGTCTTGGAGCTACAGAGTCGGAGACCGATGCCTCCGCCCCGCCATCTTGCCCCATCATCGGGCACCGAGGCGACGGGAGCGTCGATCGCGTGACAGATTGGAGCCATGACTGAGATTGCTCCCCTTGCTGGGGTCCGA
>CAZMJK010000097.1:1042-6914 GCA_964566555.1 uncultured Bifidobacterium sp.
GATGCTGGGACCCGCCGCCGTCACGACCAACCTCGCCGAACTCGGTGCCGACGTCATCAAGGTCGAAGCACCCGGCGGTGATTACGGCCGTCAGATGACATGGCCGATCGTCGAGGACACGTCGCTGCTCTTCCTGCATTGCAACCGCGGAAAGCGATCGATCGTGCTCGACCTTCGCACCGACGAGGGGGTGCAGACCTTCAAGGATCTCGTCGCCGACGCCGATGTCGTCGTCGAGGCGATGCGACCCGGAGCCCTGGCTCGGCGAGGACTCGGCTACGACGACCTCAAGCAGATCAATCCCAAGATCGTGTTCATGACGATCAGTGGCTACGGAATGACCGGTCCCTACCGCGATCTCCCGAGTCACGGCATCGCCTATGACACTTGGGCGGGAATCGTCGAACCTGCCTACGACGAGGAGGGCTACTGCTACATCCCCTCACACATCTCCATCGGCATCAACGCGGGCCCGATGTTCGGCGCACTCGGGATACTCGCTGGCATCATCAAGGCCCGCGCCACGGGCGAAGGCTGCTACATGGAAATCGCCCAGTCCGATGCCGCCGCCGCCTTCGACTGGTACCGCAGCGAATCCTTCAAGGCCTACGAACGACCCCAATCGGAAGTCACCGGCAACAAGGCCGACAACTACGAACGGCGTGCCCCCGGCACGGCGGGCATGAAGGAGGGCGTCCGGTATCAGATGTACGAGACCGCCGACGGCCACATCCTCTTCATGGCCTCGGAGCAGGAGTTCTGGAAGAACTTCTGCAAGGGCATCGGTCGCGACGATCTGTTCGAGAAGTTTCCCGGTTCCAAGTACGCCGACCACGCTCGTGGCAATCGCGAGCTCCTCGCCGAACTCACGACGATCTTCAAGACCAAGACCTCCGAGGAATGGATGGCGTTCGGTGGCGAGTGGAACACGCCGTTGGCGCCGGTCAACACCCCGTCCAACATGCAGCACGATCCGCAGTTCAAGGAGCGCATGCAGTGGATCCCCAAGGAGGTCCTGGGCGCGGACATGTTGCCCAACCCGGTGAAGATCATCGGCGGGGAACTCCCGATCCCGCGCAAGGCCCCCGAGTGCGGACAACACAGCGATGAGATCCTGAGCGAGGTGCTCGGCTACGACGCGGCGCGGATCGCCGAACTGCACGAGAAGGGCGTTCTCGGCTGAGTCCCGGTTCCGAGTTGGCCCCGCCTCCGCCGGATGAGGAGGTAGGGACTCGACCAGCAACCCATGCATCGCGCCTTCGCATCTTCGGACGCGTGGTCTTCCTCGCGATCATGGCCTTCGCGTTCTATGGCCTCGCGCCGCGCCTGCTCGACATGTGGGATCAAGTCCCGCAGTTGCGGACGGTGAGTCTCTACTGGTTCCTCGCCATCCTGCTCTTCGAGATCGGCTCCTACGCGTGCGCGTGGAAGCTCACTCGAGTCGCCCTTCCCGCCGTCTCGTGGTTCGTCGCCGCAACCTCCCAATTGACCTCGAACGCCGTGGCCAAGGTGGTGCCGGGCGGCGCGGCGATCGGAGCGGCGACGGGGTTTCGCATGCTGTCGGTGTCAGGTGTCGAACGCGGTTCGGCCGGAGCGGCCCTCACCGCCACATCGATCATCTCCAACGGCGTGCTGCTGTGCCTACCGATGGTTGCGCTCTTCCTGTCCATCCTCGGCGCCCCGATTCCCGGCGGCATGATTCACGTCGCGTGGGGTGGCGCTGTGCTGGCCGCAGTGCTCTTCGCCTTCGCCTTCTCCCTGGTGCGTTTCGACCGCCCCATCAATCTGTTCGCACGACTGATCACCGCCGTCCTCGGCTGGGTGAACCGACGACTCGGCCGTTCGGGAGGGCCGACCGTCGACGGGATCGTTCGCCAGCGCGATCAGATGGTCAGCAGTCTCGGTGCCCGATGGCGATCCGCGCTGCTCGCGGCGGTCGGCAATTGGCTCCTCGACTATTTCGCCCTCGTGTGCGCGCTCAAGGCCTGCGGCGTCGACCCTCGAATGAGTCTGGTGCTCCTGGCCTACGCCGTCGCCGCCGTCCTCGGAATGGTGCCCATCACTCCCGGAGGCGTCGGGTTCGTCGAGGCCGGGCTCACCGCGATGCTCGTCCTGGCCGGTGTGCCCAGCGAGAAAGCCCTGCTGGCCACCCTCGCCTACCGCATCGCGTCGTACTGGCTCCCCCTTCCCGCCGGCCTCGCCGCTCATTTCCTGTTTCGCCATCGCTTCGGCCGCTCCCCATCGGCTCCCCCGCCGACGAGTTCGACACGAACGGCCAACGGCTCGGTCTGACCGCCTCGGGAAGTTCGGCTCACACTTCGGCGAGATGTGCCGATAGGTACAGAGAGGTCACAACGTGAACTCGATGGACCCGTCGACGACCGAAAGGTCTCAGGAGGTAGTCACGATGCATGACGCCACAGCCGCCGAACTTCGTGATCGGGCACGATCGCTCCGCTCGCTCTCGACCGACGTGCACCCGATCCTGGCGACGACCTACCGCAGGCGTGCCTGCGAACTCGAACTCAAGCTCTGGATCCACGAGGTCCGCCACGGTCATACGCCTGAAGGCCCCCCACTTGCCGCATGAGTTCGTCGATGCGTCTCGAAAAAACAGACGCTGCCGTGTGATGACCTAGATTCGCTCCGTCCATCTTCTTCCAGGAGCGACGGAAATCATGGGATTCCCCAACGACCTCAAGATCATCGAGACCTTCGTCGGCATGCCGAGCCGCAACCGGAAAGAGGTCTACAAGTTCCTAGCGCCCCATCTGCGCGATCAGGAGTCGAAGGACTTCCGCTTCCCGGCGCAGTACATGTTCAAGGACGTTCCACCGGACACCGAGGAAGGCGTCGACCCCGTCGCGCTGCTGCTCGACAATTTCGAACGCCACAACATCGAACGAGCGATGCTCGGTTACAACCCGAACAACCCGGACTGTCTTCGAGCCCTCACCGAACACCCGGATCGATTCTTCACCTGCTTCGAATTCGATCCGACCGATGTGATGCCTGGGATCGAGAAGATCCGAGAGGTACATGCCAGCGGGGTGAATCTGCGTGCGATCAGCACGTTCCCGGCGGGATACCGCACACCGCTGAACGACAAGAAGATGTATCCGTTCTACGCACTCGCAGTGGAACTTGATCTGCCTGTCTTCTGTTGCGTCGGCATTCCCGGCCCGCGGGTGCCATTCGCCCCCCAACATGTCGAACTCATCGACGAGGTCATGTACGACTTCCCCGATCTCACCTTCGTGATGCGTCACGGTGCCGAACCATGGACCGAATTGGCGATGAAACTCATGCTGAAGTGGCCGAACCTCTACTACTCGACCTCGGCGTTCGCCCCGAAGCACTACCCCAAGGCGATCATCGACTACGCCAATAGCCGCGGCGCCGACAAGGTGATGTATGCCGGTTACTTCCCTGCGGGATTGAGTTACGACCGGATCTTCGATGAACTCCCGAATGTCCCGTTCAAGGACGAGGTCTGGCCGAAGTTCCTTCGCGAGAACGCGCTGAAGGTCCTCAAACTCGACAATTGAGTCAATCGTCCGAGGTCCACCCGCGACAGTGGACTGCGGACACTGACTACGCCTTGAGGATGTCCTTCCACGGAAGGTCCTTGTCGGGCTGAGACTCTCGAGGGAGACCAAGTGCGCGCTCGGCGATCATGTTGCGGTGGACCTCGTTGGTCCCGCCGCCGATGCGCGAACCGAACTGCCCCATGTGAACCGACTGCCAGAAACCGTTCTGGGGAGCGTCGGCCTTGTCCAACATGCCATCGGCCCCCTCGATCTCGAGGGCGAGGTCGTAGCGCTTCTCTGCGGCCTGCACCATGAAGTTCTTCATCACCGACGGATCGGGAGGGTTTCCCCGACCGTTCAGGATGAACGACTGCATACGGAGACCGAGCAACTGCAACATCCGTTCGCGGGCGTACGCATCGGCCAGTCGCAGTCGGATCTCGGGGTCCTCGGTCCGGCCGTAGGCACGAGCAAGCGTCAGCACGCCGTCGAACCCGTTGGGGCCACCCGCGCCCGAACCGATCATCCCCGCCTCGCTGCTCAACACGGTTCGGGTGACCGCCCAGCCCTCATTGATCTCACCGACGACGTTCTCAACGGGGATGACCACATCGTTGAAGAACACCTCGTTGAAATGAGCCTGACCGGTGGCTTGGACCAACGGTCGGACTTCGATTCCCGGAGTGGACATGTCGACGAGGAAGAACGTGATCCCCTTGTGCTTGGGAGCCTCGGGATCGGTGCGGGCGATGAGAATCCCCCAATCGGCGAACTGCGCTTGGGTGTTCCACACCTTCTGCCCGTTCACGATGAACGAATCACCGTCGCGTACCGCGCGGGTCGAGAGCGCCGCCAGATCGGAGCCTGCTCCCGGCTCGGAGAAGAGCTGGCACCAGTTGACCGATCCGTCGAGGAGACCGGGCAGGAATCGCTGCTGCTGCTCGGGAGTTACGTGGCGCATGATCGGCGTACCGACCAGTGACTGCACCGCTCCGATGAAGCCTGAGGTCGCGTCGTACTTCGATGCTTCCTGGCCGAAGATCACCGCGATGGCAGCGCTGTCACCGCGGCCACCGAACGCTTTCGGCCAGGTGATCCCGGCCCAACCGTTCTCGAACAACACCTTCTGCCACGCCCGACACCGCTCCATGTAGGCACGGGCCGCCTCCTCGGAGTCGTCAACGGGACCGCGAGACCAATCGGCGGCGGTACCGGTCTTCAGGCTGGCATTTGCATCGAGGAACGCCCGGATCTCGGCCCGGATCGCCGCCTCTTCTGGAGACTCATCGAAATTCACAGCGCCGACTCTAGATGCGAAGCACCGCACGCGTTGCACCGGCATCGACGAGGTGGGGCCGTAGTCTCACGGGCGATGCCCTCGGTCCTCCGCCGCACCGCTCCGTCCATCCCCCCTCGGAGTCGCGCGCGCCGCCGCATGTCGTCACTGGCGATCGTGGCGGTGCTGACCGTCGTGTTCAGCTCGTGTTCGGGGGGCTCGTCGTCATCGAACGATGACGCGTCTTCGGTCACCACACTGGTGACACCCGCGATCCCCACCTATGTCGATCCTGCGGCACCGATCACCTCGCCCGTCGGTAGCGAGTTCTCCATCATGTTGCCCGCCGACCCAGGGTCGGGATGGCGGTGGGTGCTCTCCCCGATCGACAACACGCGACTCATCGCGCTTGGTTCGCGCTTCAGCGACGATCCTGATCTTCTGCAACGAGCCATGTCGGCCACCACCACCACCACCACGACGGTCGCCCGTGCCACCACGACTCGACCAGGAACCGCGGCGACGAGTTCGACGACCACGACCACAACGACACCGCCGGTGCTGCCCCTCGTTCAGCTCATCTCGTTCGCGGGCCGATCGGTCGGACCAGCAACTCTCACGTTCAGCTACACACAGATCGCTGGTGCGCCACAAGCGGAGAATCGAGTGGTGACATTCACCGTCACGATCGTGACCCCGCCGCCGACCACCTCGTCGACATCGACGTCGACGACGATTCCCTGATCGATCAACTCGATTCGCCCAGATTGCGCCGCTCTTCTTCCAATCGTTGACGATCGTCCTCGAGGACGAACCCGGGTGCGACGCCATCGTCGTAATCAAGAGGACGCATCGCGAGGTCGATCGCGCTCCAGAGCGTCCGCGAATACGGAAAGAACGCGAAGGGGACGACGATGGCGGCGAGCGCGGTCGCGGCGCCAATGTTCCACATGGGTGGATCAGGCCACGTGATCGTCACGCTGATCACCAGGATCAACACCACCGCCAGTTGCACAACACAGACGTTGAGAAACCACGAGCCGAGCCAGTGACCCGGCAGCCGGCC
>CAZMJK010000098.1:0-899 GCA_964566555.1 uncultured Bifidobacterium sp.
GATTCGCACCGGATTCATACCTTCCTCTCACCTTGACCGACGATCCTTCAGGGCATGGGAAAAGACTCTGAGAAGAAGACCGACAACGCTGAAGCCGCAGCAACCGCGCAAACCCCGGTGGCCGACACTCCGCCACCGCCTCCGCCGGCCACCGCAGCGTCAACTGGATCAAGCAAGGGGGTCGTTGCCGCGATTGCTGGCGGTGCCGCAGTCGTGGCGCTGCTCCTCGGACTCCTGATCGGCTGGTTCGCCTTCGATCGCAACGATGACCACAAGGGTCGGGGCGACAAGGACCGCATGTCACAGCAACAACAGGGCCCTGGCAAGGACGGCCAACAGCGGAACGATCAGCGGGGCGGCCAGATGCCCGACGGCGGTGGACGGCAGGGCCGCTCAGGTGGACAGATGATGCCGGGTCAAGACGGCGGTGGACGCCAAGGCCCTGGCCAAATGTCCCCCGATGGATCGGCACCGTCAGGACCGAGCTCGTCGAGCCCACAGGTCAGCCCTCAAGGACCCCGCCAGGGCTGAGCGTTGCATCGATCCCGAGCGATGATCGAGTACTGACTCACCCGCCCAGCACCAGAACCTCACTCACTTGGAATCGGCCCGGCGCTCCCGCACGCCGGGCCGATTCGCGTCGGTCCGTCGTTCGGCGGTTCCTTGAACGCCGATGTTGACTAGCGTCATCCCAGGTGCCGACAGCACCTGTCGGTAAAGGAAGAACGGCGGAAGTGCAATGAGTGATACCTCGCAAGGTCCGGGTTGGTGGCAGGCAGCCGATGGCAAGTGGTACCCGCCCGCATCGCCGCAGCCCCCGCAAGCGCCGACCTACCCGCCGCCTTCCCCACCTTTTTATGGCGCGCCCCAGCCGGCCTACTACCCCCAGAATGTGGGGC